>JAZRPX010000154.1:0-7111 GCA_045649445.1 Acutalibacteraceae bacterium
CTTGGCTCACAGAACGACATGGCTACGATCCGACTTATAACCACGATGAACACCATAAACCTTCATGCCTCTTGAAATTGCTGCACGCACAACCGCACGAACGGCTGCGTTCATACCAGGTGCGTCACCGCCTGATGTTAAAACACCAATTGTTCTGTTTGCCATATAATAGCCTCCTGTATGTTAAAAAGAAGTCGAAAAACCCCTAAAATATCATATAATTTCATCTTATTATAATAAATTTGTTTCAAAACTTCAAGTGTTTTTTTATAGTTTATTTAAAAAATCTTGTTTTTTTCAACTTTAGTGATATAATTATTGTATATTTATTAAGTTTTTTTGAGGTTATTATGGCTAGATTAAAGAAAAACGGATTTGTTGATGGCACATTGCTATCATACGCATCAATAGTTTTCACAAAACTATTAGGTCTTTTTTATATTATTCCGTTTACTGCGCTTATTGGTGAAGACGGAATGGTTATTTATTCTTGTGCTTACATTATTTATAATTTGGTATTGAATGCATCAACTTCAGGTGTGCCAACGGCGATGAGTATTTTAGTAAGCGAGTATAACACGTTAAACAAGCATAAAACCAAAATGAAGGTTTATAAAATAGGTAATCTTTTTTCTTGCTCGCTTGGTGTTTTATTCTTCCTTATACTTGTTATTTTTGCAAACAGTATTTCTTCTTTCTATGTTAACACTGTTGCAGAAAATGCAGCGAGTATTTCGGTTGAATCATTAGCAAATGCTATTCGTTGCGTTGCTGTTTGTCTTTTAGTTGTACCGTTTTTATCAATATTTCGTGGATTTTTACAAGGTCAAAAGGTTTTGGCAGTTTCTGCTTTTTCACAAGTTGTTGAGCAAATTGCAAGAATCGGTTTCGTTCTTATCGGCGCTTATTTTGCAATTAAAGTGTTTAATTTTTCAACGTCAACCGGTGTTAATATAGCGTTACTTGGCGCAGGAATAGGTGCTTTTTGTGCAATTTTATATTTAAAAATAAAATCTCGTGGCGCTGATGATGTTATTATTAAAGTTTCTGATGAAACTGATATTCCTTCAACAAAAGAAATTTTAAAGAAATTCTTATTCCATTGCATTCCTATTTTAATTGTTGCAGTTTCTGCTAACATTTATGAAATGACAAACAACATTTTAGTTGTTGGTGTTTATGCAGATTTGGGATTCGAAAACGCAACAAAGGTTGGCTCGGTTATTACAACATATGGCCCTAAAATTGCGATGATTATTTCAGCGCTTGCTATGGGACTCACAAGTACAATCGTTCCTGAAATGACCTCGCTGGTTGCTAAAAACGATTTAAAACAAGCAAATCAAAAGCTTAATTCAGCAGTTGATATTATCTTTGCAATTTCTTTGCCAATTTGTGTTGGAATGGTTGTTTTATCAGATGCTGTTTACGCGTTTTTCTATGGCAATAATATGTCGGATATTGGTGGAATGATGATAAGATTTATCATTCCTGTAAACGTTGTTTCTTGCATTAAAATAACGCTTTGTATGGCAATGCAAGGGCTGAAGAAAACAAAAGCGGTTTGCATTGCAACTATTACCGGTATTTTAGTTAATTTAGCGCTTGCTGTACCACTTATGTATCTTTGTTATTTTTGTTTGGGCTTTGGGCTTCATTCTTATATCGGCGCTTGTATTTCAACATTTATCGGTCAATCAATCTGCGTTGTAATCATTCTGGTTGTTTTAAGAAAAAGCTTCAATTTCCGTTATGGTTCTATTTTCAGAACCTTTATAAAAACTGCTGTGCCGGCTTGTATTATGGGTGTAGTTGTATTTATTCTTAACTACTTCTTACCAATAAGTACAACTCGTTCGCTTACGCAGATAATTCATCTTTGTGCTTACGCAGGCATAGGCGCTATTATCTACTTTGTAGTTTTCTATTTTAATGGCGGACTTTATAGTGTTTTCGGCAAAGAACAAATAGAAAATATCTTTAGAAAATTACATTTTAAAAAGTAAAGTGAAGCAAACTAAAAACGCTGTCTATTTAAGACAGCGTTTTTTAATTGTAAATATTATTGTGAAAATCAATTCTTCTGCTATTCCTATTAAAAGCGCTAATGGGAATGCGTTTATAAAACAAGATATTAAGATTAAAGCGCTAAAGAAATATGGTTGAATCATAACAAAAGCGTTTTTCTTTTTACGTTTTATAGCGCAGTAATTGTAATATCTAATATTTCTTGCAAATGCATTGATAAGCAGAATTACCGCTAGCCATATACCATTAAAACGGCTTACACCATAATCATTAAAATCATTATCATAATAAACATCTTCTATAACAAAACTAGCGCCTTCATATCTTAAACTTAAAACAACTTTTGAATTTTTTTGCGCTACTAAATTTTTTCTTGAGCCATCTTTTGAAACCGTTTCATTATTATAGATATATCCAACTTTTCTAAAAGAAAACATTCCGTTATCTCTATCATTTATCAAAACATAAGGATGAGTTATGCTAAACTTTTGTGTTTCATCTGATTCTCTGATGTTTATTCTATCATAAGACGCATTGTTTGGAATTTCATGCCAAAGACGCAAATAATTAAAGTCTTCAATAACATCATCATATTGTGTGAAATCTTCGCCCATTGATTCTATTGCTGATATTACAATCGGCTCAATTTTTGAGCCAACAAACAAAGAAAAACAATGAAAAACCAATACTGCGGCGATTACGCACGCCCACAAAACATAAATAATTTTACCAACAATCTTCATTTTTTATTTTCCTTTAACTGTAACTTTTTTCGCTTTTGTCCATTTAGAATATGCTGTTTCGCCATCAAATGCAACAAACGCCCTAATTTGCACTTTATATGTGCCTTTTACAAGCTTTTTTATTGTTTTTATCGCTTGTTTTTTAGTGTTGTATGTTTTAATATTCCATTTGCCTTTTATTCTATAACGCACCTGAAAACCTGATGCGCCATCTACTTTTTTATATGTTACCTTAAACTGTTTAACGCCTTTGCTAACACTGAATGACGGAACTTTCAATTTAAGTTTTTTAAATTCTTCAAAACTAAATTCCTCATCACAAACTGTACAATACTCTGATTTATGACCTGATTCAAAATAGGTTGCTTTTTTAGTTTCTGTTTTAATTATATGACCTTGAACAGGAATTTCTTTTTGTTCTTCAAGAATAACTCCACATTCAGAACAATATCTGCCATCTGTTATTCCTGAATTAAGACAAGTTGCCTTTAATCCTTTTATAACTATCACTTTATGCGGCGCTTTTTCAATGCTTTCTTTAAAACTATCTCCACATGAACATTTACTCATCATAACGCCAAGTTGCGAGCAAGTAGAAGGTTTTATAATTTCTTGTGTATATGAATGAATATGGTCAACCGGCTCTTTTTCTTGGTCTTCCGGCTTTTCATTTTCCGTTTTTTTAACCTCTAAATACGGCGTATAAACATTTTTAACAAAATTTCCTTTAGCATCATTTATTACTGCTTTTACTCTGTAATAATACACATCGCTATCGCCTTTTGTATAATCGGTGTGATTTGTGGTTTTTGAATCTAAAACTGCAACTGTTTCATATTGACCGGTTGGTGAAGTTGCGCGCAAAACTTGATATTCGGCTACATCTTCCACTGCAATCCAAGTAAAAGTTGCGTAATCCTTACCGTTTGATAGCAATGATATTTTAGAATAACCTTTTGTTTTTACTTCATCTGAAAACTCGCCACCAACAAAAGCGCCTTTGTTTCTTGAAATAGCTTTTACCTTGTATGTATTAACATTAGCGTTTGTACTATTATCAGTAAAACTACAAATACCTGCGCCTTTATTTGTTGCTATTTTAAAATATTTTTTTGTTAAATCATCAAGCTTATATATCTCATATCCATAGCAATCTTTAACCTTCCCCCAAGTTAAAGTTGCTGTTGTTACTGTTTCATTTTTAACTTTCAAATTTTCAACCTTTTGAGGTGGTTTAAAATATCTAAAATTGCAATCAACTCTACCAGAAATTCCATTAACACTACCCGAACTTGAATATTGCCAATATGAATAATCAGGTTGGAATAACACTCCACCTAGCTCTGTATTCACACTATATTGCGCAAGCCAAAGTACATATTTACTTGCGATTTCTTCGGTATAAAGATCATTTTTGAACATTGAATGATTTGCATAAACACAAGCGGTATATCCAGCTTTCTCAACTCTCTCACAAAAAGCAAGACAGATATCTGTTCGCTGTCTATTAGTTAAATTTGCGTTTGATAATCTGCCACCACTTATATATTCATAATCAAAAACGATTGGCAAAGTGATATCATAACCTTTAACGATATTTAAAATGTAATCAGCTTCATCTTGCGCTTCTTTAACTGTTATCGCTTGAGAATATATGTAAGAGCCGACATCAATTCCTGCAGATAAAGCGCCTTTTATATATCCTTCAAACATTGTATCTTTATTTAAACTACCCGATTTACCATAGCCACGATAAGCTGCACGCAAAAACATAAAATCAACGCCTGCCGCTTTGATTTTGTTAAAATCATTTATTGTTCCTTGATGAACAGATATATCAAGACCATTAACTATTTCATGATCCTTAAATCTATCATTATGTGTATATTTTTTACCTGTGAAAATATTTGCAGTTGTATCTTTAAACGCAAAAGCAGTTAAAGAAAACTGAAATAACACTAAAAACGAAAGCATAAATGCCAATATTTTTTTCATAACAAAAACCCTTTAATTATAATATAATTACATTTTGATTATGATATATTTCTTATATTATGTCAACCCGATTTGAAAAGAATTCACAATTTTTGTTCAAATTTCCTAAAATCATTTTTGCCTTTTAGTTATATTGACAATTAAGTTTTTTAAGTTTTTTCATAAAAACACTTGACAAATGACGGTATAATGTATATAATCAGTTAGGTGCAAAGTAGTTTTACTTTGCAGAGCGTATTTTAAGGAGTGAGCGAAATGCCAAAAGATTTAGATGTTTCATTGCTTCTTGATATTTACGGTGGTTTGCTTACTGATAAGCAAAGAGCGTTTTTAGAGTTTTATTACAATGATGATTTATCATTAGCTGAAATTGCTGAAAACGAAGGCATCACCCGTCAAGGCGTTTATGATATTGTTAAACGCGCTAAAGACCAGCTTGTAAACTATGAAAACAAACTCTTAATAAATGAGCGTTTTCAGAAAATTTACAATCAAGCAGATGATATTTTATCGGGCAATGATGCTACTAAATGTGCTAAAAAAATTAAAGATATTATTTATAAAGAGGAGGCGTAAAATCAAATGGCATTTGAAGGATTGTCTGACAAATTAAGTGCGGCGTTTAAAAAAATCCGTTCAAAAGGTAAATTATCTGAAGCAGATGTTAAAAGTGCTATGAGAGAAGTGCGTCTTGCTCTTTTAGAAGCTGATGTTAACTATAAGGTTGCAAAAGATTTTACTAACAAGGTTGCAGAGCGTTGTATTGGCGAAAAGGTTATGGAAAGCTTAACCCCTGCTCAAATGGTTGTTAAAATAGTTAACGAAGAATTAACAGCGCTTATGGGTGGCGAAAACTCTCGTCTTAATACATCTTCAAAATTACCTACTGTTATTATGATGTGTGGTTTGCAAGGTTCTGGTAAAACTACTCATTCTGCAAAACTCGGTAAGTATCTAAAATCAAAAGGTCATAGACCTATGCTTGTTGCTTGTGATATTTATCGTCCTGCAGCTATTTCACAGTTGAAAATTGTTGGTGAACAAGTTGGTGTTCCTGTTTTCGAAATGGGCACAGAAAAACCTGAAAAAATCGCTGAAAAAGCAATTAAGCATGCAAAAGATTATGGTCATGACTATATTATTCTTGATACTGCAGGTAGACTTCATATTGACGAAGAGTTGATGAACGAGTTAAAACGCGTTTGCAAAGTAGCAACTCCACATGATATTTTGCTTGTTATTGACTCTATGACAGGTCAAGATGCAGTTAACGTTGCAAAAACATTTAACGAAACTCTTGAAATCACAGGTGTTATTTTAACAAAACTTGATGGTGATACTCGTGGTGGTGCGGCGCTTTCTGTTAAAGAAGTCACAGGTAAACCAATAAAATTTGTTGGTACTGGTGAAAAGCTTTCTGACCTTGAAGAGTTCCACCCTGATAGAATGGCTTCTCGTATTCTTGGTATGGGCGATGTTATGTCACTTATTGAAAAGGCAGAAACTGCGCTTGACGAGAAAAAAGCCATGGAGCTTGAGCAAAAACTTATGAAGAATAAGTTTGACCTTGATGATTTGCTCGATCAATTCCAACAAATCAAAAAAATGGGTCCGCTAAAACAAGTTATGAGTATGATTCCTGGCATGGCAAAACAGGTTGAAAATGCTGATATTGATGATAAACAACTCGTTAGAGTTGAATCAATCATCTATTCTATGACTAAAAAAGAAAGAGCAAAACCTGAAATTCTCAATGCTTCAAGAAAAAAAAGAATTGCTGCTGGCTGTGGCATGAAGGTTGAAGATGTTAACAGACTTCTTAAACAATATGAACAAATGAAAAAGATGTTCAAACAAATGAACGGCGTTGGAAAACGCAAAAATCGCAGACTTCTTAAAGGTCTTGGCGGTAACAATTTAGGGTTTGACCCAAACACTTTTGACCCACAAGCACTTTCAGGTGGCAAAAAAGATTTCGGTGGTTTTTAAACAGTAAATTCTGTTTGATAATATAATTTTTTTAAAATAATTTGTGAGGTGAAATAAAAATGGCAGTAAAAATCAGACTTCGTCGTATGGGCGCTAAAAGAGCTCCTTTCTACAGAGTAGTAGTTGCTGACTCAAGATTCCCAAGAGACGGTAGATTTATCGAGGAGATTGGTACTTTCAATCCTAACACAGATCCTGCTGAAGTTAGCATTGATGCAGAAGCAGCTAAAAAATGGATTGCTAATGGTGCTCAACCTACTGATACAGTTAAAGCATTGCTTAAAAAGAACAATATTATAGTGTATGCCGTTGACCGGCATTGCAGTTTCTGCTGCTCATTGCTGTCGTTTGATTTC
>JAZRPX010000155.1:0-1615 GCA_045649445.1 Acutalibacteraceae bacterium
TTAAACGCTTATGTTTTAACAACTGAAGATGAAGCATTAAAAGCTGCAAAATCAGTTGATGAAAAACTTGCAAAAGGCGAAGAAATCGGACTTTTAGAAGGTATTCCAATGACGCTTAAAGATAACATTTCAACAAACGGCATTGATACAACTTGTTGTTCAAAAATCTTGTCTGGATACAAGCCAATTTATGATGCTTTTGTTTGGGAAAAATTAAGAGATGCAGGCGCAATTTTGCTTGGTAAAACTAATATGGATGAGTTTGCAATGGGGTCAGCGAGTGAAACATCTTGCTTTGGCGCTCCATCAAATCCTCATGATACTTCAAAGGTTGCAGGTGGTTCATCAGGTGGTGTTGCATCTGCAGTTGCAGGTAATATTGCAGTTTATGGTCTTGGCTCTGATACAGGTGGCTCTATCCGTCAGCCTGCATCATTCTGTGGTATCGTTGGCTTAAAGCCAACTTATGGCGCAGTGTCAAGATATGGTCTTATCGCTTATGCTTCATCGCTTGACCAAATTGGTCCTATTACAACGAGCGTTGAAGATGCTGCTATCGTTTTTGATGCGATTTCAGATAAAGATTATTATGATTCAACTTGCTCTGGCAAACGTGAGACAACTGTTGATAAGCTTGATAATGATATCAAAGGTTTGAAAATTGGCGTTGCAAAAGAATATTTTGAAGGCCTTTCAGGTGACGTTAAAGAGCAAATCGAAAAGGCGCTTGAAACATATAAATCGCTCGGCGCTCAAATCGTTGAATTTGAATTGCCAATTTTGAAATATACTCTTCCTGTTTACTATATTTTAGCGTGTGCAGAAGCATCATCAAATTTAGGTAGATATGATTCAATCCGTTATGGTTATAGAACTGATAGTTATAACGGAATTCACGATATGATGTGTAAAACTCGTTCTGAAGGTTTTGGCAAAGAAGTTCAAAGAAGAATTTTGCTTGGTACTTATGTGCTTTCAAGTGGTTACTATGATGCTTACTATAAAAAAGCGCAAAATCTTCGTGGAACAATTGTAAAAGCGTTTAAAGATGCGTTCGCAAAATGTGATGTAATTTTAGCGCCAACCGTTCCTATGACTGCGTTTAAAAAGGGCTTTACATCTGAAGATTCTGTTCAAACTTATCTTACCGATATTTGCACAGTTCCTGTTAACATTGCAGGTCTTCCAGGCGTTTCAATTCCTTGTGGATTTGATAAAGATGGAATGCCTATCGGTATGCAACTTATCGGTGATTCTTTCTGCGAATCAAAGATTTTGAATGCTGCTTACAAGTTTGAACAAGCAACAAATAATTATAAAAAAGCAGAAATGGGGGTTGAAATGTAATGAAAGAATTTGAAATTGTTTCTGGTCTTGAAACCCACGTTGAATTATCAACAAAAACTAAAATTTTCTGTTCTTGTACAACTGCGTTTGGTGGTGAACCAAACACTCATTGTTGCCCAATTTGTATCGGTCTTCCAGGCACAATGCCTCGTCTTAATAAGCAGGTTGTAAACTATGCTATTAAAGCAGGTCTTGCTACTAATTGTACTATTAACAACATCGCAAAGATGGATAGAAAAAATTACTGTTATCCTGACCTTTCAAAAGC
>JAZRPX010000156.1:0-6542 GCA_045649445.1 Acutalibacteraceae bacterium
ATCATCATTAAGCCAATGATAGTATTCGTATCTTTTCTTATTTGTAATAAATTCTTCGCGACCAAATGTGTTTCTACTATAGAACTCAAAAACAAAGTACTCTTGAAAATCAGCGCCAAATCTATGAAGAGTATAAATCATATCTCTTTTAAGCTCTTTTTCATCGAGGCGAAGAACAATATCGCTATTATTGATTTTGAAATCACTAATTGCATCTTCAATCATCTCAAGGCCTTTTTGATAATATTTTTTATCAAAAACTTTATAATAAAACACATATAATTTTTTAAAAAATTCACTTGTATCTGCTTTTTTGCCTAACCAGTTTTCAAACGGCGTATCTATTTTCCAAACAGCAGTATTATAATAAGTTGTAAGTCTATTTTTCATATACCATTTCTCCTAAAAACATTTATAAATATGTGTAAAAAATTATATCATACCCCCAAAAAAAATTCAAGTGGTTTTTAAAATTCCAAGTTAAATAAAACATCCATTCTAAACTTAGAACGGATGTTTTATTTAACTTGAATCTATTTTTTTGTAAAACTTTTAACAGATAATCCTTCTTCTTTACCAACATACATTGCAATCAAACCTACTACAACAGCAATTGAAGCAAGAGCAAACACATAAAGATAAAATACATCTGAAAAGAAAACTGCAATAGACTCACCTATGGTACCACCAATAATCATAGCAATAATATATGCTACAAGCGGAATTGCACCGCCAAAGAAGGATATAGTCATAAGAATACCATAAAGTTTATTAAGAAATTTATATATCTTTTCTCTCATATCTATTTCCTCCTATTATATTAGTCCGTAAACCGGCAACCAACCCATTATCATAACAACTGATAAAATGTAATGTATAGAAATCCACACAAAACAGTTTTTAAGTGTAGGGCCAAGTTCTGATTGAGCAATACCCATACCTGTATATACACAAGCACAGTAAGGCGGTGTAACACCATGCATAGCACCGCAGATACAAGGAAGCATACCTGCTGCTAACATTGGATTACCGCCTGCTGCTGCAACAACTGCAATAATTATACCACCGAAAATTTTAATTTGAGTAGAACCAGGAATTAACATACCTAAAATTGCTGTAAACAATGGCAAAATCAATGCTACTGCAATAAGCGGAAGATTAAAACTACTAATGTAATCGCCAATTGCCGTGCCAACATCAATATCTTCAAGCAAATTGCTTACGAAATAAGCAAATAACACAAGACAAGATGTAGGTACTACGCTCTTCATCCCTTCACAAATAGACTCAAAATCAAATTTAAGTGTCATTTCTTTGATAGTTTTTTTACCCGACAAAAGAACGCCACAAATTACTATCAACGAAGGAATAAATGATAATATACTTCCTGAAAACGCTTTTGCTCCTGCTTCACCAAGACGTGAAATAAAAAATGTTTCATAATTATTTGTTATAAAAAACGGCAAGAACACAATAATTGGTAAAAAGATTGCTTTCCAACCTTTTTTAAGCGACTGTCTGATACTCGGAATATCTTCTTTTCTCATTGGCTCAACTTTATAATAACGACACATAAAATAAAGAGTTAAAATTCGTTGAGCAATAAACCAAATAGCAATTCCCCATAAAAGCATCCAATACTGAGACATTGTATATGTATTTGGATACAAAAGGTCTAACGCTGCAAAAGCAATAGCTATCATACCTGCAGGTGGAATCATATTACCCATAGTACTTGCATGTGCTTCTACATTCGCAGCTAAATGCGCTGGAAATCCCGAGCGTTTCATAGCAGGAATTGTAAACACTCCTGTTGTTGCAACGTTACCTGGACCAGAACCTGAAAGAGACCCCATATAAGTGCTACCAATAATAGCAACGAAACCGGCGCCACCTCTAAAACGACCAAAAATCGAAAGAATTATAGCAATACAATCATCCATAATCGATGTTTTTGCAAGCAATGCCGCCGAAACAACAAATACAATGATAACATACAAACTTGATTCAATCATAGCTTCCCATATATAAGTGCCTATGTTAGCCCATGTTCCTGTAACAGCAACTAAGGCAACGAATGCTGCTATCATACATTCATACAAAGGTCTTTTAAGTAACGAGAAACCTATAATTGCAACTACGAATACAATTAAAAGATAACCTAATTCTACTGGCAAATTAAATTCACATACCTTTCTTTGATTTTTATTTTCAAAAAGCTTTACGCTTTAAAAAACAATTTGGATCATATTTTGAAACTATCATATCATCGCCGTTTTCATCAGTAATTTCAAGGGTTTTATAAATCCAATTAACTGTTTTAGCCATTTCTTCAGCAGTATCACAAACAACATCTATTTCTGCAAAACGTTGATTTACATTGTGCGTAGGAAAAATCTCATCACCAACGTTATATCTCTCAAAAACGGAAACTACATTTCTATGATTTTTTATTTCTTCTAATCCCTTTATACTAATTATTTTCCCTGGTTTTAAAGTTGGTAAAACCTGAGCAGCGATTTTGCCATCAAGCCACACATCATCTTTATCCATATCGTTGTCAACTTCACTAACCTGCCCTGTAAGAGCAAACTCAATAAGTGGTTTTAACGGATTTTTAGAAAATACGCTTGCAAACATTCTTTCGTATTCTCCGCCAGGAAGTCTAAGACCTGGATCATAAAATCTCACTTTATCTCCATCCACAAATCCTTGCATAAAAAACGGCGCATTTTTAAGACCTATAGCGCTAATTAACTTTTCAACTTTTTTATGCGCTTTTTCCATATAAACATCAGTAAAAATTGATGGCGAAGCAGAACCGACTGCTAATTTATCAAGACCATCTTCATATTTACCTAAAATTCTGTCAACAGTTCTAAATGGATATGCTTTTCCATTTACAACAATGATAGTCATTGAAAAATCGTTAGCTTGTCCCATATATTTTTCAATAACAACTTTTCCGCTTGCGCTTTCTTTTAAAGCAAATTTAATTGCTTCTTTAGACTCATCATAAGAACGACATATAGACTGACCACGAGAGCCACGACTATCACATGGTTTTATAAGTATTGGAAACTGAACATTCTTATCACAAATTTCCTTAGTTTCAAAATCAGCAAGCTTATATTCAGGTATAACATCAACGCCATTCTCTACACAACATTTCTTGAACGCTGTTTTATCTGTAAGAATATGAAACTGTTCTTTTGTTCCAAAGCAAGGAAGACCAAGTTTTGCACAAACTTCGTAATACGGAAGCTGACAAGCATCTAACGATGTTGAAATTACGCCATCAACACCTTCGGTTTTACACATTTCTGCTATTTCATCAATATCAGTAATATTGTGCATAAAATATTTATCTGCAATTTGTTTTGCAGGTGCTTTTTCAATCGGCAAATAATCAGTTACATAAGTAATTACACCTAATTCTTTTGCTGCTTCAACTAACTTGCAATGCTGAAATGCACCGCCGATTACAAGCAATTTTTTGCCTTTTAAATTCAACAAAGGTCACCCTTTCTCTGTTAACAGATTTCTTTTTGGTTATAACCTTTATTACTTATAGGTTATATTATATGCTTTATTTCTAAAAATGTCAAGAAAATTTTTTACTTGCATTTATTTAGTTTAAATGTTATTCTTAATGTATAATAACAATTAGGTTGGTATAAAAATATGAATTTTCGTCAATTGCAATATGCTATTCTTTTATCTGAGATAGGTAGTTTTTCATTAGTTGCTGAAAGACTGAATATTACTCAACCTGCACTTAGTAAACAAATATTAAGTTTAGAAAAAGAAATTGGTACTTCCCTTTTCAACAGAAACAATTCTTCAACCACTTTAACCGCTGCAGGTGAATATTTCATTAGATATGCAAAAGATATCATTTATAACGAAAAGCAATTGCTTCGTTCAATGGAGCAATTCAAAAACGGAAATTTTGGCAATCTTGTTATTGGAATGAGCTCTTTTAGAAGTTCTTATCTTCTTCCACCCGTTATTAAAAAGGTAAGAGATAAATATCCTGGAATTCGAGTTAAACTTCACGAGGCGAGCGTTGAAACGCTCAAAAAAGAAGCGACCGACGGAAACTTTGATTTTGCTATGGTCAATCTTCCAGTAGATGAATCTCTGTTTGATGTTACACCTATTGAGAGTGACAATTTGGTTTTGGTTGTTCATAACGATATTGTTGAAAACACGCCATTAAAGGAAAAAACAGAAATCACTTTCGCAGAAACAAAAGATTTGCCTTTTGTTGTTATTGGTCCTAATCAAGAAACAAGAAAATTGTTTGAAAATCTTTGTGTTACAGCAAATATAACTCCTAATATTGTAGCAGAAGTTGTAACACTTACAACTTCTTGGGAGATGGCTTGTCAAGGTGTTGGAGCAACACTTTTACCGCTACAATTTATAAAGAACAAAGCTTTTAACCAAAACCTTAAAATTATAAAAATCAAAGATTCAACATTACTTAGACAACCTGTTATAATAACTATAAAAGGTCAGTATATTTCCGAATGCGCTAGGTACACTATTGATTTACTAACAAATAAATAATTTTTTAAAAAACAGGAGTTTTAAACTCCTGTTTTTTTATTTTTTAATCCCTTGAAAACAAGTCTCTTGTATAAACTTTTTCTTTTACATCTGCTAAAGAGTCATCATTTCTATTAGCAACAATTACGCTACAACGAGATTTAAATTCTTCTAAATCTCTAACTACTTCGCTACCGTAAAATTCCGCATCTTTCAAGGTCGGCTCATAAACAAGCACAGTTACGCCTTTAGCATTAATACGCTTCATAACACCTTGAATTGATGATTGACGGAAGTTATCAGAGCCGGATTTCATAGTAAGTCTATAAATACCCACTGTGTATTTAGAAGCATTTGCAAAGTCAGACACGCCGTTTTCATCATAAAAACCACATTTTCTCAAAACTTGGTCTGCTACGAAATCTTTACGAGTTCTATTTGATTCAACGATAGCGCCGATAATATCATTTGGCACATCTCTAAAGTTTGCAAGCAATTGCTTTGTGTCTTTTGGCAAACAGTAGCCACCATAACCAAACGAAGGGTTGTTGTAATGACCACCAATTCTTGGGTCAAGACTAACACCTTCGATAATCTGCTTTGTATCAAGACCACGCACTTCTGCATAAGTATCAAGCTCATTAAAGAATGATACTCGAAGTGCTAAATATGTATTAGCAAAAAGTTTGATTGCTTCTGCTTCAGTTGTATAAGTAATTAAAATATCAACATCCTTCTTTAGCGAGCCATCTTTTAAAAGCGAAGCAAATTCTTCCGCTTTTGGCTTAAGTTCAGGATAAATTTTTGGCACGCCAACAACAATTCTTGATGGGTGAAGATTATCATAAAGTGCTTTGCCCTCACGCAAAAATTCAGGGCTGAAAAGTATGTTTTTAACGCCATATTTTTCAATCATATTTTCAACAAATCCAACTGGTACTGTTGATTTGATAACAAGCATTGCTTCAGGGTTAACTTTCATCACCTTTTGAATTACATATTCAACAGATGAAGTATCAAAATAATTTTTCTCAACATCATAATTTGTAGGAGTTGAAACGATTACAAATTCTGCGCCATTGTATGCTTTTTCGTCGTCAACCGTTGCAGTAAGATTCAACTCTTTTGTTGCTAAATATTCTTCAATTTCCTTATCAACGATTGGTGAGATTTTATTGTTAATCATTTCAACTTTTTCCGGAATAATATCAACTGCCCAAACTTCGTGATTTTGCGCTAAAAGAATAGCGTTTGAAAGACCAACATAACCTGTACCTGCTACTGCTATTTTCATTTATTTTTTCTCCTTTTTTATCAAAATTGATTCCAATTTTTACAACCATTATTACTTATTTTTTTTGCAGGCGCACCCGCAACCGCAATATTTTCTTCTAAAATATCTTTATTGACTACTGAATTAGCACCAATTGCGGTATAATTTGCAATTTTTATATCGCCTAGTACTACCGCTCCTATTCCAATCACAACGCCATCCCCTATAACAGGACACGATGAATTTAATCCGCCTGCTACAATACCGCTATTTATATGAATAGAGCAATCTTTGCCGACTTTGGCAAACTCATTAACTAACACAGGACCAATATGCATAATATGCAAACCTTTATCAAAAACATTTAATGGAATATTCAAACCATATTTAAGACTATACCGATTTTTACGCATTTTATAATATTTTGATAATACTTTATTCCCTGTATTATGATAATACTCGGCTTTCCTAAGTAAGATATTAAACTTCATCAACGTTTGATTTTCAGCAAAATTTATAGGTATTCTACACTTAAAACGACTTACTCTATATTTTTTTAATTCATAGTCAATGAACTCTTCAAGTTGTTTTTTCGTGGTTATCATTTAAACCGCCTACTTTTATTATATTTATAATATTTGTACATAAAATAAATCAAGATGCCTGCAATTCCGCCAAACAAATCAATCCATATATCGGATACAAGCGATTCCCT
>JAZRPX010000157.1:0-13377 GCA_045649445.1 Acutalibacteraceae bacterium
TAAATGTGATAAGTTCCTTGCAAATGGTAGCGTTATCTCTAAATTAACTTTAAAAGTTCCTAAATTTAAACTTATAAAAGGCAAAAAGCAATTTAAAGTTAAATACACAAAAGTTGCAGGGGCAACAGGTTTCCAAGTGCGTTACAAAATCAAAGGCAAATGGAAAACAAAAACCTTTAACACAAAGAAAACTGCAACAAAAGTTGTTAAAAAGCTCAAAAAAGGCAACTATCAAGTTCAAATCAGAGCAATGATAGTTTCTGGAAAACAAAAAGCATATTCTGCTTGGAGCAAAACTCAAAAAGTTAAAGTAAAGTAAAAACAAAAAACGTCAGTTGATTTTTCAACTGACGTTTTTGCGTATTTTCGTGGTAACCAAGTGGTAACTAATTTATAAATATTCAAATGATTATAAAAAACAAAAACCCTTGCAAACAATCTGTTTGCAAGGGTTTTGTTTGGCGCGCTGCGAGGGACACGACTTTGCTACGCAAATCCGGACTGTTTTCTTAACGCAAAAACCCTCTCAGGCTTCGAGTCCCTCTTAACTACACAAAAAAATAACACCACCCAAAAGGTGATGTTATTTTTGGCGCGCTGCGAGGGACTCGAACCCCCGACCTACTGGTTCGTAGCCAGTCACTCTATCCAGCTGAGCTAGCAGCGCATTTTTAACTGCCATAGCATTATATCACATTGAATTTTAAAAATCAATAGTTTTTTGATAAAAAATTTAATTTGTATTATATTTCGAAACTATCGCAGTTTTTAATTATATTTATATTAGTAAATTTATCAAACCAGTCTGCATTCTCGGTGTGAACAGGCACTATTGTTTTTGGCGAAACATCGTAGATTAGTTTTTCAATAGTTTTGCTATCAGCGTGTCCACTCGTGTGAAGAACATGTAGTTTAACGCCTTTTGATGTCATAAAGTCAATAAACTTTTTGGTTGAATGTTGCTTCATATAACCTTTCCACATGCCATAGAACAAAATGCCATTCTCAAACGAACAAAGTTTATTAAGTTCTTCAAGATAATTTTGCATTGAAGAACGAACGCACATTAAAAATGGTAAAGTTGAAATTCCTTTTTTGCCGATTTTAGCCTTGCCAAATTGTTGTAAAAGGTTATATTGCTTGTCGCCACCGGTCATAAAAACTCTTGCTTGAAGTTTGCCGTTTGGTTGTGGAATTTCATCTCCGGCTTGCTTGGCAATACTCGCGGTGTAAATATCCTCTAACAATGTTCTGTTTGTTTTTTCAGCAATATTATAAGCAGTAACAAGTCTGTCAATATTCATCGCAGACATCATAATAAAAGCTGGACCGTTATGAGTTTTTAATTCGTTTATTGCTATTTCTTCTAAAAATTCTTCTTCTAAATTTTCTTTTTCGCCTTCTCTTGTAAGGGTAGTGCCTTCGATAATAATAACATCAACTTTTGGCAAATCAGCTAATAATGATTCAAACTCCAATCTGCCATTTGCTCGAAAATCGCCAGTGTATAAAATGCTCTTTCCGCCAGATTCTATTAAAAACATATAAGAATCAAAAGCAGAATGATCGCATAAAAACGGAGTGATGGTTATATCACCAACACATATTGGGGTTTTATTGTAAATGAATTTTGGAGAAAAATTTTGCTCTAATTCTCTGTAATCACTTGCAGCGCTTACAATTTTATATGCTTTTTCGCCCATAAAAATTGGAATGTCTTTTAAAATGTAATTTAAAAGCCCAATGTGGTCGCTATGATAATGAGAAACAAAAACAGCATCATATTTTTTGTCGCCAGAAAACAAACCATCAATTTCAGGAATAGTGATAGTTTCGTTTTCATCTAGATTGATACCAATATCAAAAATTAGTCTTGTTTTGTTGGTGAAAATCTCAATAATATTTCCACCAATTTGATTCTGCCCACGAATAATATTAATTTTCATTGTTTTTTTCTGCTATGTATAAAAGTAATACATCATCTATTATAGATATGAGAGTGTCAATGTCTTTTTCTGTGCTTAATACTTTTCCAAATGAAATGGTTATATTTGATCCATCTTTATCAAGCTCGTAAGTTGTTTCGCATTTTTCATAGTTTTTTTCACAAAATCCTTTGATACGAAGTGCTATTTTTTCGGGATCAAAGCTTTTGCCGAAAAACTTTGATCTAATATAAAATGTTATGCTTTTAGGAGATTGCGATAAAATCTCGAAAAAACGCAAGTAATCATTACATTTAACGCCAAAAAGCGAATTAACATTTTTCGCAATATCGTATCTTATATACTCTTCATTCTTTGCTTTGTCTCGTAAATTTGTATCTTGTGCTATATGCTCTTTAATAAGAGGTGAATAGGACTTTTCTATTTTTTCCATAGCGGTTTCTATTTTGAATCTAATGTCATTTTCTTCTTCTTTTTTAAAAAAGACTTTAAATGCTAATAAAAGTACAGTTATATCTACAAAAATTCCTGCAATATCTTTGATCGCAGCAGCAATAGATACTGTTGATATACCACTAAAAGCTAATTCACAAATGATTGCGATTAATGCAACACAGGCAACTATACCTGCAATTTTTTTCTCTTTATCAAATTTTTTAAACATCTTTTTATTCCTCCGAAATGTAATATTTATCTTTTATGTCAAAATACAAAGGTTTGCAATTAAGAACTTTGATTAGTTTTTTAAGTTTAGGTCGGGTTTCGTCCATCTCATCGTGTTGGTGTCCGTTTATAAAAACTAAAGGATTAGCAACTAATTCCGTGTTATCAGGCAAATCAAAACTTTTAAGCAGTTTTTGTTTATCAACTGTTTTCATATAGGTAAAACCTTCGATAACACATCTTAACATACTTTCTGTGCTACAAGGTTCTTTTAATTCTAAAATTCTCAAAACTTTACCATCGTAAGATAACAAATCAATTTTACCTGCTTTATCTGATCGTTTGTTTTTCAAAGGGGTTTGATAATCAATGATTTTTCCAACTGTAGAAATATCTCGTTGTCTAAACATATTCATGGCAATCATTTCTTCTTCGCGATTGCTATTTAGATTTTTAATAATTCCATCGTGACCTTCTGTGAAATAACCTTTTTCACGAGAAATGGTTGGTATTTTATTTAAAACTTCAAGGTTTTCAAGCAACCATTCGCAAACAACTTCAGTGTAAAATTCATTTGTATCTGTTGTTCTGCCAAGATAATTTATAAAATCTTGTTTATAAAAAAGTCGCATATCAAGAGCAGATTTTTCAATTTTTTGAAGTAACTTTTGTTTTGTGTATCCCATAAACACACCACCTTTTTGACTTATTTTACCATAAAACTCATGTTTTTTCAATAAATTTTAATTTGTTCTACACTTTTTTAATTAGTTGTGATATAATCAAAAGAAATTTGATTTTTGAAGGAATTTTTTATGTTTTCTATTTTGCTTGCGATAATTTATGTTGCTTTTATCAGTCTTGGGCTTCCTGATTCACTTTTTGGTGCAGGGTGGCCTGTTATGTATGGTCAACTTGGCGTACCTGTTTCGTTTGCAGGGGTTATTAGCACAATAATTGCGCTTGGCACTATTGTTTCGAGTCTTCTTTCTGATAGGTTAACTGCTCGTTTTGGCGCAGGTAGAGTTACTGGTTTTTCGGTTTTGATGACTGCTCTTGCAATGTTTGGTTTTAGCATTAGCGGAAATTTTTATTTGCTTTGCGCTTTTGCGCTTCCTTATGGGCTTGGCGCAGGTGGTGTTGATGCCGCGCTAAACAATTATGTTGCGCTTCACTATTCATCTCGCCATATGAGTTGGCTACATTGTTTTTGGGGCGTTGGCGTTACGATAAGCCCTTATATAATGAGCTTTTGTTTGACTAAAAATTTAGGTTGGGAAAAAGGTTATTTTTCGGTTTTTGTTATTCAAATAGTTCTTGCATTTATTATTTTTATTAGTCTTCCGCTTTGGAAAAATCGTCCTGGTGTGAATAAAGGCGATGGTGAACAGATTAAACCAATCGGCATTAAAAACGCGCTAAAAATCAAAGGTGTGCCATTTGTTTTACTTGCATTTTTTGGCTATTGCGCGCTTGAAACAACCGCAGGGCTTTGGGCGAGTAGTTTTTTTGTTGAGTATCGCCTTGTCTTGCCTGAAACAGCGGCTCGTTTTGCTTCGCTTTATTATATAGGTATAACGCTCGGCAGGTTTTTAAACGGATTTATTGCAGATAAATTCGGCGATAAAATTATGGTAAGGGTTGGCATATTAACAACTGCTTTTGGCGTTACTTTAGTTGCTTTGCCTTTGCAAACAAATGCAATTTCACTTGTTGGTCTGCTTATAGTAGGGCTTGGTTGCGCACCGATTTATCCTTGTATAATTCATGCAACACCAACAAACTTTGGAGAGCAAAATTCACAAGCGATTATTGGCATACAAATGGCGAGTGCATATCTTGGTAGCACTTTAGCGCCACCTATTTTCGGAGTTTTAGCCGAAAACACAACGCTTGGAATTTATCCATATTATTTACTTATTTTCTCATTGTTAATGTTAATAATGTCTGAAAAACTTAATAAAACTATGAAAAATTTAAAAAAAGACGGTTCAATTTGAACCGTCTTTTAAAATGCTGTAAACATCATCAAGCTTATGTATTTCATAATCAACAATAGCGTTAGTTTCGTTTTTGATTTGTTTTGAGTTAAACCAACAAGTCTTAATTCCTGCGTTGTTGCCACCCAAAATATCAGAAGATAAACTATCGCCGATTATAATGGTTTTATCAATCTCAAAATTAGAAATTTCTTTAAAAACATTATCAAAAAATTCTTTTTGAGGTTTAACAAAGCCAATTTTTTCGGAGATAAAAATTCCTTTGAAAAACTTTTTGATATTTGAACTGTTAAGCCGACCTTCTTGCACTTTAAATGTTCCGTTTGAAACAAGATATAAATCATAATCATTGTGAAGTTTTTCTAATAATTCGTAAGCGCCATCGATAAAAAAGTGGCCAACACTTAAGTTTTTTTCATAAATTTCTTTTGTAGTTTTAGCATCTGCAGTTGCGCCGATTTTATTGAAAAACTCTTCAAATCGCATAACCAAAATCTGCGCCCTTGTTAACTCACCTGTTTCAAGGCGTTTCCACATTGAAGCGTTGATTTTGCTATAAAGCGAAATGTTTTCATTGCTCGGTGTAATGCCTTGTTGTGATAAAGTTTTAGCGAGCGCTGTTGCCTCTGCTTTTTTAAAGTCAAACAGAGTATCATCAAGGTCAAATAAAACAGTTTTAAACATTTGTTAATAGTCCTTTTTAAATTTATTTTATAGTTACAAAACTTAAAAAACCCATTTTGCAGTTAAAATGAACGGGCCAACTCCTTTGCCGTCGTTTGTCACATATCCGTTAACCTGATAACGGTTTTTGTCAGTAGTAACAGAAGAACTTGCGTAAGTGTCAATAAGCCCTTCATCTTTAAGTTTTAATTCAACAAGTGAGTTAAACGCTCGCAATCCTGCTTTGTAAAACTCGTCTGAATCTAAAAGCCCTATATGATAACCTTTAAGTAAACAAAAAGCAAACATACCAGAGGCACTTGTTTCAGGCATATTATAAATGATTTCACCATCTTTTGTTGTGTGAAAATACTCTTCTTTTCCGTCGGTTACATTATACCAAAGATTTGTTTTATCATCTTGCCATCTACAAATTGCACTCATAAGCGAGTTGAAATGTTTGGTTAAAACTTCTCTTTTATCTTTATCAGGCATTTTTTCAGTAGCATCTAAAAGCGCCATAGCAAACCAACCAATGCCTCTTGACCAACGAGCGTTGTTTGTTTCACCTGTTTTAACGCAATAGCCATGGTTTAAAAGTCCCGTTTCTTTATCAATCATATTTTTCATAACAAAGTTAAGACGAGTATAGATATCTTGCCATAATTTTTCGCTTTTAACAAGCTCGCCATTTTTATCTGTGATAGCAACATTGCCATTATCAATTTCAGTTGCTAGACGAGTTAAAAACAATTGCGACATATAAACGCCATCCAGACAGATATTCCATTTAGTCCAAGCAGTTCGAGGGCTTCCGTCAGGCAATTGAGAATGAAGCCACAAATTACCTGCTTGTTCATATATAGTTTGATTTTCAAGTTGGTTGTAGATATAATTTAATCCCTTGCAAAATCTCGCTTTTTCTTCATCGGTTACAATATCACTTGTAATAATTTTTAAAAGAGGAGCGCCAAGCATTGCTGAGTCAAGTTCACCAACTGCATATTTTTTAATGGTGCCATTTTCGTTTATATATTGGTTATAAAAGTCTTTTATCTGCCACTTGTATTCATCAAAATCGTATTCAAGCAACCCTTCAAAAACAAGGCCTGTGTAATAAATCCAGTTTGTTTTTCGCTCAACCTGTTCCCATTTAAGCCCCATTTGTAAATAATCATCAAGTTTGCTATCTTCAGCAATTTTTCTAATATAATCCTCTGCCTTTATTTTATTTTCGGGCTTTATAGAAGAAAAATTCGTTAAATCATCTGTGTTGTTTCCACCAATTTTTTCGCCTGAATCTATAAAATAAATCCTAGCGCTTGTTGAAAAATCGGTATAGTTGTTTTTATTATAATAGCCATTGTGCCATAAAAATGCTTTGCCGTTTATATCAACAATAGGTCTTGCGTTGCGAGAGTTAGCGCAACCGATTTGAGCATCGATTGTTTTAGAAAAACTAACGCTTTCCCCGTTGTAATAATAAGTTTCAATATAGTCTGTGCCAACTTCATTTCTGCCAACAACAATATTATTCTTATCAATAAATGAAGCGCCAAGTTGATATTTAGGGTCCATCAACGCCTTGCCACCGTGACAGATTTCGTGGATTTTGCCCGAATCATAAAGGTAATAAATGCTATCATCGCTACCTTTTGTTTTTGAAAAAACAGTATAAAGAAATTCAGGGCTTTGAGGGTCTGTAATAGCAACATCAAAAAGACGTTGTGTTTGATTTTTGCCGGTTGGTTTATCTAAAATAACATTAAAATCTGTGTAAGTGTTTTTTTCGTTTGCAACTTTTGTAATGCCATCGCTATTGTAAAAAGAATTTTCATTTGTGTTTAAAAATCCCATTCTAATTTCAGTAGCAGTTTGCGAAGGGTTAGAGTACATTATAATCCGAAGTAGATTTTCGTCGGTTGTAGGCATAACCTTGCAGTAATATTGCATTCCTGCTTTAACAAAAATAGTTTCCTCTGACCAAACATAGCCGTTTTCAGAAAATCTATAAGCCCAACTGCTATTGTTAACCCTATAGAATAAATAATATCTACCGTTTGATTTTATAATCTGACTATAACAAGTTTTGCCACTTGAACGCAAAACAATGCTATGCTCAAATTCTGTTATATCAAGAGGATTTTTTGAAATTCTTATATGAATGAGGTTATCAGTGTTATGCCCGCCTGCATAAGCGCATAAAATTTTATTGTTTTCAAGAAGTGTTAATGCTAACGAGTTGTGGTCATCTTGCGTTGTTGCTTTTTTAAGCGTGGTTTTTGTGATTTGTTTGGTGTTTTGGTCACATTGCGCAATACCACAGTAGCTATCATTAGTAGTAAAACAGAAAAACAATTTGTTTTGGTGTGATACAACCTGTGGATAGTACCACCAACTCCAAATCATATTGTCAGCGCCTTCGCCGTTTGTATTTAAGCAAGAGTCACCTAATAAACATTCTGGCTCGGATGGTTTTTCTTCAATTTCAGGCGGAGTTTCAATAATCGGTTTTTTATCAGGAGTTTTTGCCGAAACAGTTTTGCTGAATTTTTTAGAAAGATAAGTTTTCTTGCCATTAATTTTATAAGCTTTTACTTTATAAAAATACTTTTTACCACTTTTTAAATTTTTGTTTTTAAAAACCGCAAGTTTAGTTGTTTTTATAAGTTTAAATTTTTTGTTTTTATAAGTTGACCTATAAATTTTATAACCTTTTGCGCCCTTAACTTTTTTAAAAGTTATTTTTATTGTTGTTTTACCAATTAGTTTTGCGCTAACGCCTGTAACTCTAGAAGGGCGTTTGTTTGCAACTTTTGCGTTTGCTAAAACAGGTGAAAACACAAATATAGCAATTAAAATTGCAACAATAAATTGTTTTAAACATTTTTTCATTATATAAACACCTTTTAAGTAGTTTTTATGCAAAATATTATAACATTTTTTCTAAAAAAAGTAAAGAAAAACCACGCCTTTGAAAAAAGCGTGGTTTAAAATTTATTCTACAATTGGTAAAACTGTCATTCTTACTTTACAAGCGCCGTAAGGATAAAGTTTAATAGTTTCGCCTTTGTCAGCGAATTTCATTGAACCTTTGCGAGGCAAACGAGGAGTAAATGTTCGAGTTTCTTTAACTTCTTTTATAACATAATCCCAAGAATGAGTTTTAAACTTTTTAGTAGGTTTAATTTGCCAATTTTCAACCTCTTTAGCAGAAACTTCAATGCAAGGCAAGTTTTTATCAACATCCCAAGCAGTGTCTTTACCTGCTATGTATTTAGGTGTTTTCGAAGTATCAATAGCGTAGTTCCATTTTTTATCAGGACTCATACGATAGAATGGATAAATTTCACCATCTAATTCGTGAGTAGCCCAATGTGAACGCTCACCTTTCATACCAAGACAGTAAACCAATGGTCCGCGTTTGAAATAAACGCCAGAGCTTGTATGTTTTTCTTCGATTTCGGCTTGGAATTCAACAGAAATTTTAGCGTTGCCATCAATTTTAACAACGATAAAGCCCTTTTCAAGTTTGTATTCGCAACCCTTAACTTTTAAATCTTTACACCATTTTGGCACACGAATTTTAAAAGTGAATTTTGCTTTTGATTTAACGCTAAATTCAATGCCAAAATCAAATGGATATGTAGTTTTCTCTGTAATTTCAAACTCTTTGCCGTCAATTTCACCACAAATTTCTGATGGACCAAACATTCTAGCAGTTAAAACATCGCCTTTTAAATCCCACATATTCAAAATGTAGTTTGGCATAAATCTGTTAACATTACCTGTGCAACAAGCAGTAAAAGGTTTTGGACCATAAATTTGCGCGTGAGTACCTCTGTCATACATTGCTGTATTAGATTTCTCGTTAATTATAATTTGGTTTGCGCTTGAGAAATATTGGTGCGCTTTAAAATCTTCAGTAACCGAACCAATACCAGCATTGAAAACTGCGCGCTCAATCATATCAGAATAGTGAACCTTGTTAGTAATCTGCGCTAAATAGTGAAGTGACCATGTCATATCAGTAATATCACATGTTTCATAAGTTTCATCATAAGTGTTGCTCTTCATACGCTCGCTTGATGAGTTAACACCACCAGGAAGCATATAAAATTTATTGATTTTTCTATATCCGGTTTCGGCAATATTAAGATAATATTTATCACCCGTTGCGCGATAAATAAGCGCAGATTGTTTTGTGAATTCGTTAACAGTAACGCCATGCTCAAAAAACTTTTTCATACAGCCGATTGTTTCATCGGTTGCTCTGTCATAATTTTCTTTTGCATGTGTGTGATAATCTTTATAAGTTTTTAGCGCCATATCAACAAACGCTTTGTTACCAGTAAAACGATAAAGTTCAAGCATTATTTCAATGTTGTTAACATCTCTGCCTCCGCCATAATCATATTCGTGGCCGAGATAATGTTTCACCATTGCGTCAATAATTTTTTGGTCGTTGTTATATTCATAAAGCGCAAGACAAGCTCTAAAGAAGATAATGTGAGACCAACGAGTGTATCTGTCACCCTCTTTGAATTTTAACACTTTTGGGCCAAGATAACCTTCGTCATCAGGATTATCAATTACTGTGTAAATATAATTTTCTGCTTTTTCAAGTAATTTTTCATCGCCCAAAAGAATTGCAGTACGAACAAAACCGTCAATATAATATCCAACTTGCTCATAAGGCCACCAAAAACAACCATCATATGGTTGAACGGCTTCTTCATCAAGCCAGAAAGGTTTATCATAAGGCCAACCAGCTGCCGCAATATGACCTGTTAAACCATCAATTTGTGTTTCTAAAAACTCTTTTAACCAACCTGTTGGTTTGATTTGTGGTTTTTTCATAATATAACTCCTTAAATTTTATCTAATACCGTAGTTTTCGATAATATAGTCCATATCTTTATCGCCTCTGCCTGAAAGGTTGATAAGAATTGAACCATGCTCCATTGTTTTAGCAAGTTTCATACCAAAAGCAACTGCGTGTGAGCTTTCAATCGCAGGAATAATGCCTTCCATACGAGCGAGTTTGAAAAATGCGTCAATTGTTTCTTCGTCATCAATAACATCATATTTAACTCTGCCGATATCTCGCAAGAAAGCGTGTTCAGGGCCACTTGACGGGTAGTCAAGACCTGATGCTACTGAATAAACAGGGGCTGGCTCGCCATTTTCGTCTTTAAGCATAATACTGTTAAAGCCGTGCATAATACCTTCTTCGCCATATTTAAGACTTGCCGCATGGTCACCAAGTTTTGCGCCACGACCAAGTGGTTCAACGCCGTAAATATCAACAGGGTCATTTAAAAATCCTGAGAAAAGACCTGCCGCATTTGAACCACCACCAACACAAGCAACGATAGCGTTAGGTAAATGACCTGTCATTTCGATAAACTGCTCTCTTGCTTCAATGCCAACAACGCTTTGGAAATCTCTAACCATCATAGGAAATGGATGAGGACCTAAAACCGAACCGATGCAGTAAATTGTGTCTTCGTATTCTTTGCTATAAGCATCAAAAGCCGCGTCAACTGCTTCTTTTAAAGTTGCAAGGCCATGAGTAACTTCAACAACGTTAGCGCCTAAAATTTTCATTCTAGCAACATTTGGCGCTTGTTTTTTAATATCAACAGAGCCCATATAAATATCACATTCAAGACCAAAGTAATCCGCTGCAGTTGCAAGAGCAACACCGTGTTGACCGGCTCCAGTTTCAGCAATAATCTTTTTCTTGCCCATATATTTAGCTAAAAGCGCCTCGCCCATACAGTGATTTAATTTATGAGCGCCTGAATGGTTTAAATCTTCACGTTTCGCATAAAGTTGAACTTTGCCACCGAGCGCATCAGAAAGGCGTTCAAGATGAGTAACAGGAGTTGGTCTGCCTTGAAATTCTTTTCTAATTCTGCGAAGCTCTGCAATAAATTTTCTTGATTGACAAATTGAAAAATATGCTTCGGTAATTTCAGCCATAGCGGCTTTTAATTTATCATCAATAAAAACGCCACCATATTTGCCAAAATAACCATCTTTATCAGGATAGTTATTAAAATAGGTTTCGAAATCAACATTGTTAAGTTTCATTTAATTTTCCTCCTTAAAAACAAAAACTGCCCCTTGAATTTTCAAGGGACAGGCAAAAAACATTAGTCCTGCGGTACCACCCAAGTTGATACAAAGTATCCGCTTAATTCTTGTACAAAAATACAAGTCTGCATTGATAACGGGGGCAGATTTCCCGTTGGCTACTACTAATCTTTCGACTTTCGGCCACCCTCAAAAGCCCATTCATTTAATCAAAACTATTGCTTCTCACCAACCAGCAACTCTCTGAAAGGTTTAAAATTAAACTACTTACTCTTTATCATAGGTTTTAATTTATATAGGTATTATATTCTTTAAACTCCAAAAAGTCAAGAGTTTTTGCAAGATTTAAACCCAATAAGTATCGCAATAACGCTAACAGGTATTGCAACATAAATATCAATAATCGAATGTTGTTTTACAAATACAACTGATAAGCAAACTAAAATGCAAAATCCAACAAGAAGAATTTTAGCAATTAAACTAGCCGACTTTTCTTTAATCCAAGCGAATGCAATGCCGATTGAAATCGCAACGTGCATAGAAGGGCAAACGTTTGTATTAGTGTCGATTGAATAAATGTATTTAACAAGGTCAACACAGAAATTATTATTCAAAAATTCTGTCGGGCGTAAATCCTGACGGTTTGGAAAAATGAGAAAAATTATTGTAGACATTATTGAAGCGAGAACGATAAATTTCATTAAGTTCTTGCAGTTTTGCGGATTGTAAAAAAGAAAATATGAAAGCGTGCCTATGATTAAAAAATACCATAAAACGTAAGGCAGAATAAACCATTCGCAAAACGGAATTATATCGTCAAGAGCGCTATGTATAGGAAAACAGTTTTCTACAGGTATATATTTTTCAACAAGCGAAAAAGTTGTTAAATGCCAAACCCAACCGATTATGATATAAAGCAAATGGTTATATTGTGGGGTAACAAGACTTTTCAAACGAAAATCTTTAAAATTAACTACGGGTTGTTTCATTATATCGCCTTTCTTAAAAATGAACTATTCTCATTATATGTTTTTGTGCGAATTTTGTCAATAATCTTAACTAATTCTTTACAATTATTTGAGAATTTATAAAAAAGGCATCGGTATAAAACCGATGCCTTTAAATTGCAAATTATCTTTACGCTTTGCCGATTGAACCGAAGAGTTCCATTTTCTCTTTAACAGTAGCTTTGATAGCATCAAAACCAGGTGCTAAAAGTTTTCTTGGGTCAAAGCCCTTGCCTTGTAAATCCTTACCTGCTTCAACATATTCACGAGTAGCAGCAGCGAATGCTAATTGACACTCTGTGTTAACGTTGATTTTTGAAACGCCAAGAGAAATTGCTTTTTGAATCATTTCTGCAGGGATACCTGTACCACCGTGAAGAACGAGTGGCATAGTACCTGTAAGCTCTTGAATTTTAGCAAGAACTTCAAAGTTAAGACCAGCCCAGTTTTCAGGGTATTTACCGTGAATGTTACCAATACCAGCAGCGAGCATTGTTACGCCGAGATCAGCAATCATTTTGCATTCTTCAGGGTCAGCAACTTCACCGTTACCAACAACGCCATCTTCTTCACCACCGATAGCGCCAACTTCTGCTTCAAGAGAAAGGCCTAATTTTTCACAAGTTTCAACTAATTCTTTAGTTTTTGCCAAGTTTTCTTCGATTGGGTAATGTGAACCATCGAACATAACTGATGAGAAACCTGCTTCAATACAAGCTTTAGCGCCTTCGTATGAGCCATGGTCAAGGTGAAGAGCAACAGGAACAGTAATTCCGAGCTCATCAATCATACCGTTAACCATACCTACAACGGTTTTGTATCCGCACATATATTTACCTGCACCTTCAGATACACCGAGAATTACAGGAGATTTTAATTCTTCTGCGGTTAAGAGAATTGCTTTTGTCCATTCAAGGTTGTTGATGTTAAACTGACCAACAGCATATTTGCCGGCTTTTGCTTTGTTTAACATATCTTTAGCTGATACTAACATAT
>JAZRPX010000158.1:0-5779 GCA_045649445.1 Acutalibacteraceae bacterium
TAATTCATATCAGCCATTTTAGCAATAACTTCATCACTTAAAGTTGGAAAAGATTTTGGCACAAAAAGGCCGCCCTCTTTTGACAAACCCTGACAAATTGCTTTTGCTGATTCAATTTCTGTTTTTGCTCTTGTACTTGTAAATTGCATTATATTTCACCTTTTAATAAATTTTGTTCAAATTTTATTTTATACCATTTATATCATTTTGTCAAAGTTTTTTGAAAAAAAGATGCACAATTTTCATAAAAAATTTTATCTGCTATCGTTTTGCCTAATTCTCGTTCTAAAAACTCGTATAATTTCGGCATATTTTCCACAGTTTTTAACGATGAATGAACTTTACACCCATCAAAATCACTACCAAGTGCGATAGACTCTTCTCCACCGAGAAGCAAAAACCTCTCAATATGAGATAAAAAATCATAAAAATCTTTTTCTTTTTCGCAAAGAAATTTATGATAAAAGTTTATTCCAACAACACCACCGATATCTGCAATCAATTCAAATTGTTCATCTGTTAAATTGCGCTTATTTGGATATACCGAAAAACTATTTGAATGAGTTGCAATAAATGGTTTTGTTGCTATTTCGCAAAGTTCAACAAAACTCTTAAAATTAAGATGAGATACATCAATAACAATATCTTCTTTTTCTAACTCTTTTACAACCTCTTTGCCAAAATCGGTTAACCCACTTTCAGAATTAACACCACCCGCGATGCCGTTTTCATCATTCCAAGTCAACGACGCAATTTTCACGCCACATTCTTTAAATTTTTGTATATTATCAATGTTACCATTAAGGCAAGATAAATTTTCAATTGATAGTATTGGTGTTACATATTTAAAATCAGTATTTTTATAAACTTTAAAAAGTTGATAAAACCGATTTGTTGCTTCTTCACCTTTAAAGGTATCGTTAATAAAACAAGCAAAAACTTGAGTTGCTTTTTCAAAGCAAGATAACCTTTCAATATCAATATCAAACTCATTCTTTTCAAGCGCAACCTTCTGGTCTGCGCATTTACACAATGTATCACAATGCAAATCAAAATATTTCATTAGATATACCCTTTCGCTTCAAAAGCGTTTTTTATATGGTTAACCTTTGGTTTTAAAAATGGATTTTTAGTTAAATATACCTCGATGATATCAAACCTTACTTGCTTTTCATTGCCCGTTGCACCAAGATACTGCATAGCTGCGCGCAAAATCTTCTTCTGCTTTGTAGATGTTACTGCCTCATACGGTTTGTAAATAGCATTTTCACTTCGGGTTTTCACCTCTGCAAAAATAATATATTCATCTTTTTCTGCGATTATATCAACTTCGCCAAATCTCGCGCGATAATTAAGCGCTAAAATATCATAGCCCTTTTTAACCAAAAACTTTGTTGCGATTGTTTCACCATTAACGCCATTTATATTAGCAATATTCATTAGTTTTTACCCTTAGCTAAAATTTTGCCGATAAAGGTTTTTCTATGAATTTCAGATGGACCAAATTCTAACAGTTTCTCACAATGAAGTTTTGTTCCATAACCTTTATGCTTTGGAAATTCATATTCCGGATATTTTTCTGAAAGTTCTAACATTAATCTATCTCTTGTTACTTTTGCTAAAATTGAAGCAGCTGAAATTGACATTGATTTAGCATCACCTTTTACAACTGCACTAGCATCACAACACAAACCATCTGGCACTTTATTTCCATCTATAAGTACAAAATCCGGCTTAACTTTTAACGAATTAACTGCATTTTTCATACAAAGCATTGTTGCTTGAAGAATATTGATTTCATCAATAACATTATTATCAACAAGTTGAATATCATAAGCCAGTGCCTTTTCAATTACAACATCAAAAAGCGCTTCTCTTTTCTTTTCTGAAAGTTTTTTAGAATCATTAAGACCTTCTATTTCACAATCAACAGGTAAGATTACGGCTGCAGCGCAAACAGGCCCTGCAAGTGGTCCACGACCTGCTTCATCAACACCAGCGATTACTTTAAATCCTTTTTCAATATACTCTTTTTCAATACTATAATCAGGCATATTTTTCATCCTTTCAAAAAAACCGCTTAAACTTAATTAAGCGGCTTTTCTAACGTCATTCTTCCAATTTTTGTGTTTCTGAACTCTTCTAAAAGTGTGTTTGCCATTCGTTCAGTATCAACATCACCGCCAGATGCCTTCATTCCGCGTTTTTTACCCATTTCACAAAGAATGTCATAATCATCTGTATTTTCAAGGTCGATATCCAATTTATATCTCGCTGCAAGCATTTGGGGATAAAGAGCTTTTAACTCTTTTATCAAATCCATAGCCAAAAGTTCAACATCTAAAACAGTGTCTTTTACAGAGCCACAAAAAGCAAGATGTTCACCAACTAATTGGTCATCAAACTTTGGCCAAAGCACACCAGGGGTATCCATCATTTCAACACCTTTGCCAATCATAAACCATTGATTGCCACGAGTGACGCCAGGGCGATTTTCAACCTTTGCTCTGTTTGCGCCTGAAATTCTGTTTATAAATGAAGACTTGCCAACATTAGGAATACCAACAATCATAACTTTTAATGTTTTGCCAGACATTCCTTTTTCTTCAAGCTTCTTAATTCTATCTGCTAAAATTGATTTAACACAAGGCAAAAATTTATTAAAACCACTGCCAGTTTTACAGTCAATAGGAATGGCTGTTGTGTTTTCATCATTAAGTTTTTCAATCCACTCGGCAGTAACTTTTTCATCTGCCATATCACACTTATTAAGAAGAATAATTCTTGGTTTTGATTTAACCCACTCATCAAGTTCAGGATTTCTTGATGAATAAGGAATACGCGCATCAATAATCTCTGCTACAACATCAATAAGCGGTAATTTTTCAGTAATAAGTCTTCTGGTTTTTGCCATATGACCCGGAAACCATTGAATATTCTGCCTTTGCTCATTATTTGTACTTTGTTGCATAACTTTTCTCTTTCTTAAACAAAGGATTCGACTGTTTCAAATGGGAAAATTCTAAATAAAACTTTACCTAAAACATATCTCTTATCAATCATCCAGATATCGTTTTTACGGCTATCATGAGAATTGTGACGGTTATCACCCATAACAAAAATTCTGCCTTCAGGAACAGTTTGTTTTGAAATCAAGTGTTCTTGAGGTGTTCCTAAATTAAGCTCATAATCTTTAATATATGGTTCATCTTGTTCAATATCATTTACAAGCACTTTGCCTTCAGGGGTTATTTCAATAGTATCTCCCGCTGTTGCAATAACTCTTTTTACAATTGGTTGCCTTGATTGATTAAAATCTTTATCAACTTTATTTTCAGGATTGCGAGAAACAATAACAATATCACCTTTTTTTGGCTCATACATCAAACTTGAAATAACAAGTTGATCTTCATCTTTAAGTGTATCCATCATTGATTCACCATCAACTTTTACTTTGCCTAAAAAGAAAGTAAAAATTATAACAACGGCAACAAAAGAAATAACAAAAGAATCAACCCATTCATAAAAACTTTTTGTGAACGAATCTTTTTTGTTATGCTTACCATTATTTATTTCATCAATCTCTGCTTTTTCGAGACCGAGATCATATCTATCTTCGCTTCTTCTCATTCTTCTCACCATAAATTTATAAAAAATGTTTCCATATTAATTCAACTTTTGTATTATAGCATACTTAAAGCAAAAATAAAAGAGTAAATTGTAAACTTTTTATAAAAATTTAAGGGACGAATTTTCATTCGTCCCTTTTCACTTAACTTATTTAAGTTTTTGTTTAAGTTTAGCAGCTTTACCAACTCTATCACGAAGATAGTAGAGTTTGCTTCTTCTTGCTACACCTTCCATAACAACCTCAATCTTGTCAACATTTGGTGAGTGGATTGGGAATACTCTTTCAATACCACAACCATAAGCCACACGACGAACTGTGATTGTTTCTGCGATACCGCTGTTGTTTTTAGCGATAACGATGCCTTCATAAACCTGAATTCTTTCTTTTTCACCCTCGCGGATTTTAACGTGTACTTTAACAGTAGCACCTACAGGAATTTTAGGCATATCAGTTTTAATTTGGTCTGCAACTAAATTTTTGATAACGTCCATTTTCGTTTCCTCCTATTAAAATTTCAGACATTCATACTGCACTTAAACTGTGCACAGAGGACCATCCGTTCAGTTGTTTAGGTTTTCACCTTCGCACTGACTCCACCCCGAATAATAGGTTCGGTGAAATCATAAGCTTATGTATTATATCACTTGCAAGACGCTTTGTCAAGTGTTTTTTTGATTTATTTTTCAGCTACTTCTTCATAATAAAAACCTTTGCCTGGTGTGAACCTAACTTCGCCCATTTTTTCTTGAAAAATCAATTTTCCACTTGTTTCGTCGCCAACTGTTTCTACACTATAAATGTGACAAAATTCATCATTCGTACTGTATGTAACAATATGATTGTCAAAAGAATCTTTCAAAATTAAATTAGAGTGTTTTTTGGTTGCTAAATCAAAAATTTCAATTCCCCTTTTAGGAACAATGCTTGATAATGAAGTAGCATAAACATACGAATAAATGTATTCATAAGCGCCATCTTTATTTATATCTGTCAAAGAAATAGTGTAAATTGAATAATCACTAAAAATACCTAAAGCATCAGAAAGTGATGCGTACAATGGTACAATTTCACTTTCACTATGCAAAAACGCACAATCATTTGAGATATCTTTAAAAACTTTGTAACCTGTCTTCTCCTCACTATTTTCAGGAGTAATATTATAAATATCTTTTTTGTTAATTTCAAAATTCATTTGAATTTTTGAAATTTCAGTTGTCTTATCTTCCAACGCTTCTTGCAAATCAGTGTAAAATTCATCAACGCCATCTTGTGTGTAATCAATATGAATATGTTTACCTCTTTTCATTTCTTTCATTTCATTACTACAAGAGCAAAGTGAAAACGCAAAAACAATTATTAAAATTATAGATATAAGTTTTTTCACAAATAGCACCTCCATTGCGTTATGTTTTGTCAAGTGTTTTTTTGCGATTTACTTTACTACTACGTTCTTTACCTTTGACCAGTTACTGTAGGCGGTCTTTTTACCGTTCTTAACGAAAGCGCGTAAGCGGACTTGATACTTGCCTGACTTTAGTTTTTTTATAGTAATAGTTTTTGCTTTTTTGGTGTCAACCTTTATAGATTTCCATTTGCCTTTAATCTTATATTGAACTTGGAAGCCTGTTGCATCCATCACCTTTTTATACTTAACCTTAAACTGCTTTTTACCTTTTACAAGGCTAAAATTAGGAATAGCAGGCTTGCGTTTTGCAAGAGTGTAGGTTCTTAAAACCTTGTTACAAGTTGAACATTTTTCCTCTGCCAAACCTTTCACAAAGTAGTTTGAAGAATTCTTTAATATATTAACAACAGTATGACCTAAAGCACTAACTACCTTTTGTTCAACTAAAACTTCGTTACAAACTGAACAATAACTCCCCTCTGTTAAACCTGTTTCAGTACAAGTAGGTGCCACTGCTTTGTCAACAACTTCGGTATGACCTAAAGCACCAACTACCTTTTGTTCAACTAAAACTTCGTTACAAACTGAACAATAACTACCCTCTGTTAAACCTGTTTCAGTACAAGTAGGTGCTACTGCTTTGTCAACAACTTCGGTATGACCTAAAGCACCAACTACTTCTTGTTCAACTAAAACTTCGTTACAAACTGAACAATGATTACCCTCTGTTAAACCTGTTTCAG
>JAZRPX010000159.1:0-2435 GCA_045649445.1 Acutalibacteraceae bacterium
AGTGTTTGCAAGCTTAATATTAGCATTTGAAAGTGCGCTTTCAGATGTAAACAAATATTTAGCATCATTAACAACGCAATTATTAAATTGTAATTTTCTATTGTTTTCAATTGAAATAGCAGTTTTACCATTTAAATTAAATGTGCAATTATTATAAGTTGCCGCACGCTTTGAAAGTTTAAATGGATTTGTATTGCTTACACTTTGACCATAGTTAAATGTACAATTATTACATTTTGCAGTTATATTACCATACCAATCATTAAATAAATAACCTGAATTTGCAGTGTTGATATCAACTTTAACATCTTCAAGGCAAATAAGTGCGTTATTATGGTTTTCAACCGTTGTTACAAAACCTGTTGCACCAGATGGAATATCAATATTACCATTCTTGATTGTAATAGGGTCTGCTGAATTAACAAGAGTGAAAGCGTCTTTTGTTGCAGTTAAAGTTTTTCCGTTTAAATCTAAATAGGTTTCACAATGGAAAAATGTTTTTTTAGTTAATTTAATATCATTTAAAAGTTTAACTGTTCCGCCTTTTTTCAAACGGCTTACTGCATCTATCAATGCATCTTCTGTTGCAACTTCAAAATATTTACCACGAGTAAGAGCATTTTCTTTGTTTAAAACAATATTACTTTTGTTATCAGTTTTAACAAAATAAAACTTGTCAAGTAAAAAATGGCCACTACCTTTAAACTTTAATTGAAAATCAGTATCTTCTTCTAAAGTAATACTGCCGATTTTTTTATATTTAACTGATGAATTACCACTTTTATTTAATGAAAAAGATTCGGCTTTTTGACCGTTAAAATAAGCAGTGTATTGACCATTATATATACCAGAATAATTGATATAAACATCATAATTTCCTGCTTCAATATCTTTAAAATTAAAACTTAAATCAGCATCTCTTACAAAAGCGCAATCTGCAGTAGCAGGCAAATTCCATTCAGTAGTATTTATACCTGTATGCTCTAAAGATTCGGCATCCATCAATTTAAAGTTTTTATAATCTTCTTTGTTTTCAAGACGATAAACTCTTACATAGTCAATAAGCATTTCCCAAACAGAATAGCTTGTTCTTTCAGGTGTTCCACCCATACCGCCCATTTGCAAACCTAAAATGAGCCATTGTTCCCAATCTTTAAATGCAGCAAGATTAGGATTTTTATTTAAATCTTGGGATTTCATCATATATTCATCAACACCAACAGTTAATGTTGAACCATCTAAATAAACCCAGAATGTATGGAATTCATTATTAAGTGGAGCACGGTCAGGAGTAGAATAATTACCATTACCTGTAGAAATCCAAGCTGCTGTGTTGCTTGAATAATTCATAGTAAAAGGTTTGGCTGAATGCAAAGTTTGGAAAGTACCACAATTGTAAATATCACTATTTTCAGTCATAGCTGCTTCCATAAGGTCAATTTCGCCAGACCAAGGCCATAAGCAGCCATTACCTTTAGGGTCATAATCTCTACCCATTGTCCAAATTGCAGGGAAATGGCCTTTACCTTTAGGCAATTTTGCGCGAATTTCAATAAGACCATCGCTCCAAGCCGCTTTTGAATTAAGCTCGGCGCTGTAATTTATCCTATTTTCTCTCGTTGCTTTTTCATAAGCACGAAGCTTTACACAACCATTTGCTACGCTAACGTTTCCATCTTCTTGACCACTAAAGATTTCTGCGCCTGCACGGCCCCAACCCATTTGCGTAGACCATTTTGTTGTATCTAGTGTATCGCCATCAAATTCATCATGCCAAACTAATTTTGAGTTGGCTTTAAAAATATCCATAAAGTTTGCACTTGTACTAATTTCTTCAGCTTTTACAGATGTAATGTTCATTGCAAACACTGAAAAAACAATTGTTAGCGCTAAAATAATTGAAATTATTTTTTTCATTTTTTGAGCCTCCATTTTAAAAAAGTTTTTGCAAATTGCTGCTGCAATTTGCAGCAGCCAAAATTTTAAAAAATTATTATTTTTCTATCTTACCATTTATCAGAACCATTAGGGTCTGAATCAATTACAAATCTATCTGCCCAGTAGTTAACTTTCTCGGCAAATTGAGCGTAAATATCTTTTGTAAATTCATCGGTATCATTTCTTAACATTTGTGAAACATAACCTAATGAACGGCCGTTATGCTTTTCATAATCTGCGTAGAAAATCAAAGACGCTCCACTTTTATCAGTGATTTTAGCATAACCACGAGCCACAAAGTTTCTAACGATATTTCCGCTATTAGGATTAGCAGTTGTTGACTCTTTGATATTAACAATTGAACCAACAATTCCAGTAAAGTCTGTGCCTTCTGTATAATATTCATCTGACTGATACTTAACATCTACAAAATTATCTTCAGGCAAAGCAAATGTTAAATCATTTCTATATACAATATCATAAGGCGCTATAAGTGT
>JAZRPX010000160.1:0-4974 GCA_045649445.1 Acutalibacteraceae bacterium
TGGCCTCCGACTTGTTGCCATCTTCCATAGAATCGGCATAAATTTGAAGTTCAGAGTTTCTTCGAGTCATTTGACCGTCAAATTTCCATTTTGTAGTATCAAGAGTATCGCCGTTAAATTCATCTGACCAAACAAGATCAAAGTCAGACCTAACTCTGTCTAAAAACGTTTGATTGATTTGCGTTGGTATTGTTTCAGCCGAATTTTCTTGAGCTTGTGTGAATACAAACACGGGCAGACAAGTGAAAACGACTGATAGTACGATTAATACTGATAAAAATTTTTTCATTATGCATCTTCCTTTCTTTTAATAAACATTATTATCTAATTATATAATAACACAAATTGTCTTATTTTTCAATACGTAAAGCACTTTTACACAAAGGAAAAACCACCAAAAACTTGGTGGTTTTTTTGTATGAATTTACAGTTAAAAAACTTGAATTACAATCAAAAAAGCTCGAACGGTTTCCCGTTCGAGTTTTTTGTGTTTTATTGGTTATTTAACAATTTTACCATCTGCACCGAAGGTGAATTCACGGTTAGCAGGAAGTACACAACTAGATTTTCTGCAAAGAATTTTCTTGTTAGTTACACACTTACCGCCTTCTGCAGCATAGTAGAAGTCATCCCCTACCTTTACAAGACCTGCAAACACACGTTTACCTGACTCATAGTAGTAAATACCATCTTCTTCAACATATACGCCTTCGCGGAATGTACCATCAACATCGAAGTAATAATATTCACCTGCAGGTAATTCGCAGTTAGAAACTTTTGCATAGTACTTGCGATCTGTTATAACCTTACCACTTTCTACATAGTAATAGTCTTCACCAATTTGGATAAGTCCAGTAGGAGCATATTTACCTTCTAGATAACAATAGCCATCCACAACACCATTGAGCATCTTGCCATCTTCACCAAAGTAATAATATTCGCCTGCATCTAAATCGCAATTTGTCTTTGAAGCATAGTATTTGCCAGTTATAGCCTTGCCCGATTCGATGTAATAATAATCTTCACCGATCTTAGTTAAACCAGTTGGGAGACGCTTGCCTTGATAATAATAGTAACCATCAACTACTCCTTCAAGCATTTTGCCATCTTCTGCAAAATAGTAATAGTCGCCTGAAGCTAATTCGCAATTTGTCTTTGAAGCATAGTATTTACCGGTTACAACTTTACCAGATTCACTATAGTAGTAATCTTCGCCATACTTAGTAAGACCGGTTGGAGCCATTTGACCAGCAATATAAAGTTTACCATCAATTACACCTTGAAGCATTTTACCATCTGCGCCAAAGTAATAGTAATCTTTTTCTGGTAATTCACAGTTAGTTTTTGCAACATAATATCTTCTGTCAACGATTACTTTACCGGATTCACTGTAATAGTAGTCTTCGCCGAATTTAGTCAAACCAGTTGCAGCCATTTGGCCATTGATATAGAGGTAGCCATCAACAACACCTTGTAATGCTTTACCATCTGCACCAAAGTGGTAATATTCTTTTTCAGGAAGAACACAGTTAGAAATCGTTGCATAGTATCTTCTATCTGTGATCACTGTGCCTGATTCACTATAATAGTAGTCACCTTTGTACTCTGTAAGACCACGTTTGGCAATTTGACCGTTGATGTAGAGTTTTCCATCAACAACACCTTGTAACGCCTTACCATCTTCACCAAAGTAGTAATATTCTTTTTCAGGAAGGTCACAGTTAGAAATTGTTGCATAGTATCTTCTGTCTGTGATTACTGTACCTGATTCACTATAATAATAGTCTTCTCCAATCTTTGTAAGACCACGTTTTGCAGGTTGACCAGTAACATAAAGTTTTCCATCAACTACGCCTTGAAGCATTTTGCCATCTTCACCAAAGTGGTAGTAATCAGCAGCTGCTAATTCACAGTTTGAAACTTTTGCATAGTATCTTCTGCCTGTAATAACTTTACCTGATTCACTGTAGTAGTAATCTTCGCCTACTTTGTGAATACCGGTTACTGCTAATTGACCATTGATGTAGAGTTTGCCATCAACGATACCTTGCAATGCTTTACCATCTGCACCGAAATAGTAGTATTGTTTTGCAGGGAGGTCGCATCTTGAAGTTGCAACATAGTATCTTGTGTTTTTGATTGGTTGACCATCTTGGCCGAAGAAGTAGTAGTCTTCGCCTACTTGAGCAAGAGCGTTTTTAACTCTTACGCTATTTACATAATAATAAGTTACGCCGTTCTCTTCAATGTAACCGTTTTTAGAAACGATTTTACCATTTTCATCAAATTCGTAAGTACCAGGTGTGAAGTCACAACCATTAAGAATAGTTACATTATATTTACATTGAACATAAGCATAACCATAACTTGTGTTGAAGTAATAATAATTGCCATCAACAAGATGTAAACCAGTTTTTGCAACACCGTTTTCAAGCAAGAATTTACCTTCTGTTGTTGTGATTAAACCGCTGCCTTTATATTCACCGATGTAAACACCATCTTCACCGAATACATAACATTGAATTGGGTTACCAACAGCACCTCTGATACAATGCATGCCTTTTTCATAACGAAGTGAATCATAGAAATAATATGTTTTACCATCGATTTCAGCAAATGTATCTTTGTAACAATCTGGGCCATAGTAATATCTATAACCATAGTTTGTTTTTAACCATTCACCATCCGCTAATTTACCTGTTTTTTCAAATGTGTATGTAACAGTATCAAAGAATTTTCTTTCGCCAACTTGTGCTGCAAGAGTTGTTTCATCAAAGTAATACCACTCTTCATTAATCATTTGCCAGCCACTTGCAAATCTACCGAAATAAGAATATCTGTAAGTGCCGTTATCATTATAAAGACCTGTGTATTTACTTGTGATTTTACCATCTTTGATTTTGTAGCAGAATTCTTCTGCTGGATTTTCTGCATCAACATCAGGGAGACGATATACACCGGTTGCTAACTCACCATCAACATAGTAGAAACCATTTTCAAACAAAATGTCAACAGGAGTTGGGACACCATCTACAACATCGCACATCTTGTCATCGTGTTCAATTCTGCCGTTGTAAAGTGTTGCATTTCCGTTTTCATCAAAACTGTAATAATATGATGCATTCGAACCATCTTTTGCTACTACATATCTAATATCATTTTTGAGAACTTTGTTGTTTACATAGTAGTAGTCGCCTACCCAAACATCAGTATCCCATGCAGTATCAATATAAAATTTATCTGTAAAGCCAAGAACGTTTGATTTATCAAGATAAATACCTTGTGATGAATCTTGACCACTCTGTGCGCCAGGTGATTTTTCATAAGCGCCGCCGCCCATACCAGCAATTAACCAAGCATTTGAATAACCTGTTGATGTAAGCATACAAACGTGATAACTTATGTTACCTGAAACATCAAATGAATATTTTTGATTTCTTTCAAGGCCTACACCACTTGCTTTAATACCGCCAAGTACAACGATTGGGTTTTCAGCAGCAGGGTCAAGAGCAGTATATTGAACTTTCCAAGAAATTCCCAAAATAAGATTGTTGTTTTCGTCTACTGTTGCCGAAGCCAAATCAAAGAAGTCAGAAACAATAAACGCTTCGCTTGCATCAACTTTAAGTTTTTTATCAACAGGAATTGTTGTAGTAACTAACGTATCGGTTGTGATACGAGGAGCCAAACTACACATTGTATCCCAAGCATTTTCGTATTTACCACCTGAGTCAACCAATTTAAGAATTGTATCAGAACCACTTGGAAGTTTGATTTTTCTGATATCAAGACCCATCAAATACTCAACATCGATACCGTTCTTTTTTGGGTCTTTTTTAACTGTGTATGTAGAAGTTAGTGTATCTTCTGTTGCATCATCAGAATCTCTGTTCCAAGCCATCGACTTTTCAACGCCTTCTTGAATTACAGTTGTAGTAGTTTTTTCGGTTGTTCTGTTTTCAAGATATTTTCTATGTAAAATTTTACAGGTTGTACCCGCTTCTTTCGAACACTTTGTACAGTAACTGATTGTTGTTGTAACAGTGTTTGTTTCTGTAATTCTTTCAACATAGTTTGAGTATTCAGTGTTATTAAAGTCAAAATCGATTTCAGAAGTACTGTAAACATAAAGTTTAATTGTTGTTTTAACTGATGGGTCAGCATTCAAAGTTGCAGTAACAGTCATTTCTTTACCGCCTGCATAAGTTTCATTAGGAATTACTTTAAAACCTTCTACTGTACCATCTTCTGCATTACAAGAAAGAGTAACGTCATCTTCTGTAACTTCGATAGGTTTGTTACCTATATAACCCACGACAGGGAGTTCAACTCTTCTGCCTGCAGTTGCAGTTTTTGAAGTGATTTCAACTGAGTCATCATTTTCAAAACGAATTTTATCAGGTGCTTGAATGTTGATAGTAATTGAACCATAAACTTTACCGTCAATTACAGCATTGATAACTGCATTACCAAATTTGCCAGTTGAAATAAATTTGCCCTCTTCAATTGTACCAAATTCTTCATCTTCAAGAACAAGTTGAAGATTTTCTGGCAATTCTGCAGGACCACCTGCCGCATCAATACCTGATGCAGTGATTGCAACTTTACCGTTAGGAGCGATTGATGTTTTCTTAGCTGAAAGAACAACTGAACTTAAAACACCATCAGAAACTGCGTTTGAAATAACCGCAATACCATTAAGAGTTGCACGCTCTGCACCATCAGAAGGTCTTGATTTCATTGTAAGTTCGTTAGTACCTGCGCGTTTTGAGAGGAATGTTGAAGTACCACCACCGTCACAGTTAACAACGTTTACACAACCAAACGAAAGCATCATTTGTGCCATTTCATAAGCATTCAAACCTGCTGAATATGGTGCTTGACGACCATCGTTTTGCATAAGGACAAGTTTGCCGTCTGCTTTAATACCAATTACTGAACGAGGAGCTTTATCACTTGTGTGGTTTTCAGTCG
>JAZRPX010000161.1:0-1704 GCA_045649445.1 Acutalibacteraceae bacterium
TCTTAATGGTGAAATTTCCGGTTCTGACCAAACCGCTATTTATTGTAAATTAGCACATGTAACAATGTCTTCTTCTACACATATTCACGATTGTCATACAGAAAATGGCAACGGTGGTGCGTTAAAACTTATTGCTTGTGGTCTTAAAATGACTGGCGGTTTAATTGAAAATTGCTCTGCTGAAAACGGCGGTGCGATTTATATTGACGCGGGCGAAAGCAATATTTATATGGGCAGATATTGTTACATTGGTACACACCAATTCACAGGTGGTACAATTAGGAATTGTTCTGCCGAGTACGGTGGTGCGATTTACTGCGAAAACTATATGATTAAGAACAAACTTGAACAAGAAAACGTAAGTAGCGATGATTATCTTTATCATGCTTATGACACAGAAAATAACGTTATTGCTACCACGGATGACAAGGTTATTCACGTTAATTTAAACGGTGTTAACCTTCTTAACAATACAGCAACTGTTAAAGGTGGCGCTGTAATGAACAAAAAAGGTTTTGTTGTTCTTAAATCTGGTACAGTTTCAAACAATACAGCTCAACGTGGCGGTGGTTTTTACAAAGATTACAACGCTAACTTCTTCCTTTACGGTGGTACTGTTAAAAACAATACTGCAACAGAGGGTGAAGGTAAAGATATTTATCTTGATACTAACAAATTTAGCGATCATAACTACTTTGTTTTTAAAGGCAACTTTGAAGTGGGTTCACCTATTTTCGTTTTCAACGGTCATTCATACGCCACCTCATACGATGATAATAGAATTATTGTTGCGGGTAAAGTAGAAAAACCAATTTACTTTGACTTCGAAAAAGTTTTTAATGGCTTAGGAGAATTGTATTATTTGATGAGTGGTTTTAATACTGCACTCGGTCAAGCAAACAACAGAGCGCTTACTGATATGGGCATTAACTCTAACCCTTATGAGTTAACTGTTGAAGATTTTAAAAACATTTTTATCGTACCTGTTAATTCTAATTCAGTAAATGATTATGGTACACAGTTCCCGATTTTTATTGAGCATGAAGAAGCTACAATGGAAGACAACCATCACACCATTCAAGGTTACAAAACAACCGAGTTGAACAAACCAATTCACATTTCTGCAAACGGTAATGATGAAACCGGCGATGGCTCTATTGAAAAACCGATAAAAACCTACGCAAAAGCAAGAGAAATTATGGGTCAAAAACTCATTTATTTTCAGTCAAGCTCACAAACAGTTTATTTTTACAGAAACTCTATGGCAGTAATCGGCAGTGTAACACCAGAGATGGGCATTCCAAATGAAATGTTGCCTATGCTTTGGTACACATTCAAAAAACAAAACTGTTATGACTATTGGGCAATGGGAAATTATGCTCGTGAGGGCAAAAAAATTCAACTTATGCTTGATGACCGTGACATTCCTGAAAACTCGATTAACTGGCTTGTTTTAGAAGGCGAAATTACTCCTACTATTAGTGAAACCGATTTTGTTTTCTATATGCCTGCAGAGAGTGTGACTTTGATGCCAGACATCGGTCAGGTAATGTATGTAAAAGACATTCAACTTAAATTAGATGTTCCTGACCCTGATAATGTTGATGAAACAAGTCTTGTAACCATTGAGTCTGTAACAGTGGCAAATTACAAAGGCGAAAATGAAGCAACACTTACAGAAGAAGAAATCATCAATACATTTGG
>JAZRPX010000162.1:0-13143 GCA_045649445.1 Acutalibacteraceae bacterium
ATAATTTTATAATAATTCTTTTCTTAATTCTTCGGCAGATTTAATGCTTAAATATGCTGGTGGAACATCAAAAACAGTTTTACAACCGCTCATTCCCTCTTTAAACATTCTATAAGTTGCTCTCGCATAAGCAACTATTACCGATGCAGTAAATTCAGGGTTTGAATCAAGCTTCAAACTATATTCAATAACATGATTATTTTCTAAATTTGCACCTGTTTTACCACTGCGAATAACAAAGCCACCATGTGGAATTCCGCTATGGTCACGTTTAAGCTCATCTAACGAAATAAAATGAACAATCGTATCATAATCTGCAAAATAATTAGGCATAGTTTTTATTTCGTTTTCTATTCGTGTTTTATCTGCACCATCTTCTGCAACAACAAAGCATTCTCTTAAATGCTTTTCTCTTGTTGTAAAATCAGGAGTTTCACCGTTTCTTACAGTTTCAAGCGCTTTTTCAATTGGAATCGTATATTGCTTTGCATCTACAACGCCTTCAATTCTTCTAATAGCATCAGAATGGCCTTGGCTAACGCCTTTTCCCCAGAAAGTATAATCTTTACCGTCTGGCAAAATTGCGCTACCATAAAGGCGATTAAGCGAAAACATACCAGGGTCCCAACCAACCGAAATCATAGCAACTTTATTTGATGATTTTGCTGCATTGTCAACATTTTCAAAATGTTCTGGAATTTTTGCATGAGTATCAAAACTATCAACAACATTAAACATAGTTGCAAGTTCCGGAGTTTGCTCAGGCAAATCAGTAGCACTACCACCACACAAAATCATAACATCAATTTTATCTTTATATTCGGCTACATCTTTCACATTGCATACATGTGCATTTTCAGTAGCAATTTTCAAAGTTTCAGGGTCACGTCGTGTGAAAACTGCAACTAATTCCATATCAGAATTTTGGCGGATAGCATTTTCAATGCCTTTTCCTAAATTACCATAGCCATAAATACCAATTTTCATAAATTTATCACCTTTCTTTAAAAGACTTTAATATTTTAACTCATTTTTCTTAATTTGTAAAGTAATTATTAACTTTTTCTGCATATTTAATAAATTTTCTAATGATTTGTTGAAAAGAAATAATAATTATGATAAAATCAATATGCAAATTAAAACAAAGGAAAACATTATGAAGCTCAACAAAAAATCTTTGTATATTATCACATCAGTAATACTCTGCTCAATTGCAATGAGTCTTGTTGACGCAGTATTACAACCAACCTATTTAATAAAATCTGCAATTAAAATAGTTTTATTCTTAATTGTTCCGTTTACATACTTTCTTTTTAATAAGCAAGAATTTCAAAAAATCAAAAAATTATTCACGCCAAACAAGAAAGGTATTCTTACTGCTCTTGGTCTAGGCATCGGTGTTTTCTCTATAATTTTGATTGCTTATTTTTTATTCAAAAATCTTATTGATTTTTCAGGCATTGCAAATCAGTTAACTTCAAGCGCAGGTGTTTCTGCTGACAATTTTGTTTTTGTTGCAGTTTACATTTCAATTATCAACTCTCTATTAGAAGAATTTTTCTTCCGTGGTTTTGCATTTATCACATTAAGAACTTCAACTTCAAGATGGTTTGCATACATTTTTAGTTCTGCCTTGTTTGCTTTTTATCATTTTGGTATGACTGCAACTTGGTTTAATATAGGAATTTTTATTCTTGCATTTTTTGGTCTTTTTGTTGGTGGTTGTATATTTAATTTTCTTAATGAAAAGCAAGAGAATATTTACAATTCCTGGCTTGTTCACTTCTTTGCAAACCTTGCAATAAACACAATTGGATTTATAATTTTTGGTATAATATGATTTTGAAAGAGATGTAAAAAATGCATCTCTTTTTTTATTTTTTCTATTGACAAACGGCTTGTTTTAGTGTAAAATAAATTTATCGAACATTTGTTCTTTTTAGGTGATATGAATTGGAAAGGGTTATTTTACATATTGATTGCAATAAGTTTTATGCTTCGGTTGAATGTTTACATCGACCAGAAATAAGACACTTACCTGTTGCAGTTGGCGGAGATGACAAAAGTAGACACGGTATTATTTTAACCAAAAATGAAATTGCATCAAAATATGATTTAAAAGTCGGTGAACCATTATGGTCTGCTAAAAAGAAATGCCCGAAGTTAGTTGTAGTGCCACCAAACTTTCCTCTTTATATGCGTTTTTCAAAAGAGGTTCATAAAATTTTGTCTGATTATACTGATACCATAGAGGCCTTCGGAATTGATGAGTCTTGGGTTGATGTTTCAAAAACTGCCCATTTGTATGGTGGTGGTGAAAATCTCGCGCACCTCATCAGAAAAAGGGTAAAATCAGAACTTGGAATTACCGTCAGTATCGGTATTAGTTTTAATAAAATTTTTGCAAAACTCGGGAGCGACTATAAAAAACCTGATGCTGTTACGGTAATTTCCAAGGAAAATTTTAAAGATATTGTATGGCCTTTACCTGCAAACGACCTTTTATATGTTGGGCCTGCAACTTATAAAAAATTGCAAAGTCATTATCGTTATACAATTGGTGATTTAGCTAATACTGAACCTGAACTTTTGCAAAAATGGTTTGGCAAAATTGGTATTTTGCTTCATTCTTATGCTAATGGTTATGATATGACACCGGTTTATAAAAAAAGCCAATTGCCTGACATTAAATCAATCGGAAATTCTACAACAACCCCGAGAGATTTAGTTACAAAAGAAGATGTTAAATCGGTTTTATTTGTTCTTGCTGAAAGTGTTTGCAGACGGCTCAGAGAACAAGGTTTTCGTTGTAAAGTTGTTAAATTCCACGCTAGAAACAACAAACTTATTACTGAAAGTTTTCAAAAAAAGTTAAAATTTGAAACCGATATCACCAGAGAAATCGCAAACGAGGCCTATTCCCTTTTTCTAAACAATTACAACTTTGAAAACCCAATAAGAAGCATAGGAATTGCAGTTTCTGATTTCTCGTCTTCGCAAAATCCAATACAATATGATTTTTTTACTGACACAGAGAAAAAAGCAAAGTTAGAGCGAATTGATAAAGCTGTTGACTGGCTCAAAAATCGTTATGGCAATTATACAATTCAAAGAGCAAATCTGCTTAAAACTACTGATATTTCAGAATTCAATCCGCATGATGACCATATTGTTCACCCAGTTGGAGTACTTAAAACCAAACTATAAGGAGTTACTATGTATAAAAAAGAATATGTATCTGTTAATGCTTTTTTTCATAAAGACGGTAGCATTATTCCAAAATCAATTATTTGGACAGACGGCAAAATTTTTAATATTGATAGAATAACAAACATCTGCAACGCAGCTTCACTTAAAGCAGGTGGCGCTGGAATAAGATACACCTGCATAATTTCAAACAAGCAAACCTATCTCTTCTTAGAAAAAGATAAATGGTTTGTGGAAATGGAAAAATAAAAAACCTTCCGATTGGAAGGTTTTTTATTTTATATTAACCTTTTACTGAATCGCAAATACAGTCAGCAGCATAAATACCCATTGCACCTGACTGTGAAAGTCCACGACATATACCTGAACCATCACCTAAAATATAAATGCCGTCTGCAACTTCAAATTTATCATTGATAAAATGAGGTCTGATTGAATAATATTTATTCTCACAACCATAAAGCAATGTATCATCATTTGCAGTACCAGGAGCAACTTTATCAAGAGCAAAAATAGTTTCAATAATATTAGTCATGTGTCTATGAGGCATAACCATACTAAGATCGCCAGGAGTTGCTTTTAAAGTAGGAATTACCGTGCTTTTTAAAAGTCTACTCTCAGTTGTTCTTCTACCTTTCATAAGGTCACCAAAGCGTTGAACAACAACATTTCCATCGCCTATCATATTCATATCTTCAGCAATATTTGTTGCATATTTTGTTGGTTGATTAAATGGCTCAGTAAATTTAATTGAAGAAAGAATAGCAAAGTTACAGTTTTCACTTTTTTTACTTTGTTCTGCATAAGAGTGACCATTTGCAGTAACAATACCATCATTGCTTTCAGCAGAAACATAACCACCTTGGTTAAAACAGAACATTCTACATTTATCTTCATAAGTTTTAGTTTTATAAAGAATTTTTGGCTCATAAATTTTATCAGAAAATTCGCGCCAAATAATATCTTTCATTTCAACCCTAACGCCAATATCAACAGCGTTTGCATGAAGCTTAATACCAAAATCATTACAGAATTTTTCAACAAAAGGAGCGCCTGTTCTACCAGTTGCAACGATAATATGCTTTGCCAAAAATTCTTCATTATCACAAGAAATTCTATAAACATCATCTTCACGTTTAACTTTTTTACAAGTAGTTTCAGAGTAAATTTCAACTCCCCTACTTCTAATCTCTTCAATAACATTATACATTGTTTTGAAGTTTTTATCAGTACCTAAATGTCGAACATTCATGTCTAAAAGTGTAAGATTGTTTTGAACACATTTTAATTTCAACTCATCATTAGAATGATAAAGTTCAGGGTAATCTTCTGCGTGCTCAGACAAAATTCTATCAACTTCATCAATATAATAAGTTGCTCTTTTTTCACCTAACTCTTCACCTAAAGTACCACCATAAGCGGTACCAAGATTGAATTTACCATCAGAAAAAGCACCAGCGCCTGCCATACCCGAAGTAATACTACAAATGCCACAATGAACACAGCTTTGGCTTTCAGAAGCAGGACATTTTCTGCGAGTTAACTCTCTACCTTTTTCAATAATTGCTACTTTTCTTGTTTTATCATTATCAATCAAACGTTTTGCAGCCATAATACCGCAAATACCGCCACCAATAATAATTTCATCATAAATTTTCATTATTACTCATTCCTTTTTACAACACAAATGTCCCCTATTATTTAGGAGACATTTAATTTTTGTTGGAAATTTAATTCCAATATATTATATCATATTTATTTTAAAAAATCAACTAAAACTTAAAATCCTAAGTCTTCATTAACAAGAATAACTTTTATCTTACCTGCAGGTCGCGAAATTCTTGTTGTAACAATATTACAGCAAATACAATCAGGAGATTTGCAATCTGTGCATCCACCCGTTTGAGAGCAACCTGTATTCGTATCAGGGAAACGTTGAATATTAAGCGGAGCAGCAACTGTTCTTGCTCTATTCAAAGCATTTTCATAGCCCTGAACAACTTTATTCATACCTGCAATAACAATAACGTTTTTAGGTCCAAAAATCAAAGCTGCACATTTATTTCCGTTACCATCAATATTTATTAACTGACCATCGTCAGAAATAGCATTTGCGCTCATTATGAAATAATCAGCAAAAAATGTTTCTCTCTCAACGTCTTGACCTTCTTTTGCATCTTTTCTATCTAAAATGTTATAGTTTCCTTGCTTGAGAGCAGTTAAAAGCCCAATCTCTTTCATAGTCATAGTACCGCCCCAAGAAACAGTTGAACCTTCTTTTATTAACTCAAGAGCTAATTTTTTTGCATCTTCTTTGGTTTCGCAAAAGTATGGCTCCATAAATCTTGCTTGCATATTTTTCATAACTTTTTGAGCAAAAAGTCTATTCTTTGCTTCTTTACAACCCATAATAAATTCTCCTTTTTATAAAGTTATACCTATTAAATCGGCAATAATACCGAATGAAACGCCAATAACAAAAACTAACAATGCAATCAATACATTCTTTTTCATTGGTCGGTTAACCTTGAATAATATAAGCATACCAACGCCACTTCCAACCAAAAGACCAGATAAACAAGAGCCAAAACTAATAGCGTTTGATAAAAACATTTCTGTTATAATAACACTTGAAGCGCAATTTGGTATAAGACCAACAACACCTGCTAAAACAGGAGCAAACACACTATTCTTTAGTAAAAGTTTTGCGAGTATGTCTTCGCCAAAATACTCAATAGCAAAATTAAGTAATAAAGACACTAAAAAGATAAAGAAAATCACTCTTAATGTATGATGAATTGCTGAACGCAAAACCCCATGGTCACATTTACAATGCTCTTGTTCACAAAAATCATGAATTCTTTCGTGTTCTTCAATATTTTTCTTTCTCAAAACGAAATCAATAACAAACCCAACAACAAGACCTATAACAATCTTAACTGCTATCAAAACAAGACCTTTTGTAATTGCATATTTATTAGCATTTGCAAGCATTATAACAAACATCTCATCAGATGTTGAGAGAAAGATTGAAATAAGTGTTCCAAGAGTTATAACCCTTGTTGCATAAAGATTTGATGCCATTGCAGAAAAACCACATTGTGGTACAGCGCCTAAAACACTGCCGATAAAAGGTCCAAATTTCCCTGCTTTATGAATCAACTCATGGCTTTTTTCATTCATTTTATGTTCAATATACTCAAGGAATAAAAACACTAAAAACAAGAAAGGTAATAATTTTAGTGATTCTAAAACAGTATGTTTAAGAGCATGAATAATAATTTCTAACATTAAATTTAAAATCTCCTTTTTAAAAACAAAATTATTATACAACAACAAAAAAACATTGTCAATTAAAAAAACGAATTAACATAAGCCAATTCGTTTTCTAAATTTAAGATTTACCTTTAAAACTTGTTCTGCATTTAGGACAAGTTATAGTAATTTTTCCTTTGTGTTTCGGTACACGAAGCTTCGCGCCACAAGATTTACATTTGAAAAATTTATATTCTTGCTTTGATTCATTAGTATAAACTGTATTATAGTCCTTGCTTTTGTTTTTAAATTTTGAAATAAACGAAATAAATTTTTCATTTTCATTCGCTCTCGCCTGATGATTAGATGAAAAAAATCTTATAAAAAAGAAGATTAAACACAATGTTTGTAAAGCATAGAAAACTTTTATATGAAAGAAAACATTTAAAAAAGCTAAAACTAAAGCAGAACCTAACAAAGTTATGTTAAGGTTGTCATTTCCATATTTTTTATAAATAATTTGCATTATTTTCTCGCGAAGCATAAATTCAGTCCTTTCAACTTATGCTTTTAGTATAATACAAAAAACAACTCAAATTGTGAATAATGAGTAAATAATTTAAAAAAACTGCACTAAAAAGTGCAGTTTTTTAATAGTAAGCAACTTCAACAACATTCGTTTTTAAATTAACTCTGCTTAATTTATCTTTATAATCAACAAAATAAAGAAATTCATCATCTAAAATATAACATTCTTCTGCTATTTCATTACAAATCAATTTTGATTCTTTTGTTTTTAAATCAAAACTATAAATACCTTCATCAGTGCAAATATAAACAACAGAATTATAAACATTTAAAATTGGACTACCATCAAAACTATTATCTGTGTAAATTGACTCAATATCATCAAAATCAGCAAGTGATAAATAATAAACATTCATATCTACAACATCTGTTACAGTAGAAGTGCCAGAACAAATCAAATATTCATCTTCAATGAAAAATCTATGAACCCAGAAATGTTTCATTTCACCAACAAGAGTTAAACTTTCATTATTTGAATCAAAATAGTAAAACTCTGTACAATCACGGTCATAATTATATGTAGCAAAAACACATCCAGACATATATGGATAAAACTGAATTATGCTTTCATAAATAATCTCATTATTCTTTGATGAATACAAATTAAATTCACCTGTGTGGTCATTTTCAAGGACATAGAAATACTCATTGATTTCCTTCCATTCTACACCTTTCCATGAATTCTTGCTAAGTTTTTCAAACGAAGTAATATCTTCATAATATCTATACAATGTTTCACCATTAGTATATAAAGGGTCTGAAACAAATATTCCACCTTTAAAATTAAAACCTGAATTATAAATACTTTTATTAAAATTCTTAGATATTTTAATAATTCCGCTTCTATTGTCCGAGTAATAATTGTAATATAAAGCATCTTCAACTCTTACAAGATTTCCACCAGCTATATAATTATTGATATAGTTATCAACAGGTTTTGTTTCAAAATATTTTGCATTTTCTCCACACGAGCAAAAAGTTGTAATAATTAAAAAAGAAAACAACAAAAATAATAATCTTTTCATTATCAATCACCTAATTTATATAAGAATTCATAACAAATTCGTGTGCTTTTTGCTCAAATTCATCATTAAGTGGTTTGAGTTCTACTTCACCATATTTTCTTGTTAACGCTTTAGTTATAAGCAAATCAGCAAACTCAGGATTTTTAGGCAAAACAGGGCCATGAGAATAAGTACAAAAAGTATTTTTATAAATAGCACCTTCAGTGCCATCTTCACCATTGTTTCCAAAGCCCTTGATAACTATGCCAAGAGGTTTTGTGTTTTCACCTAAATATGTCTTTCCGGCGTGATTTTCAAAACCAACAATTTCAATACCACTTTCAGTTTTAAAGGCATAATTACCTGTCATTCTTTTGTTTGTATCAACTGAATAAAAATCGATAGCGCCAATAAAATCAATTTGTGTTCCATCTTGCTTTTTAAGATAATTACCAAGTAGTTGATAACCACCACAAACTGCTAAAAACGTTACATCATTTTCAATTGCATATTTAATTGCTTTCTCTTTATCGCCTTTAATATCATTTAAAAGCATATTAAACTCAAAGTTTTGACCGCCACCGATTAAAGCAATATCAGCATCATCAGCATTAAATTTTTCGCCTAAACGAACTTCTTTAACATTAACATCAATTCCTCGATTTTCAAGACGGTGTTTAAGACAAACAATATTGCCTCTATCTCCATAGAGATTGAGCAAATCAGGATAAATGTGATAAATGTTAAGTTCCATTATTCCCAAAACTCCTTCCCACCGAAAGCATCAGCAATTTTAGAACGTTGTTTCATCATAGAAGAATAAGAAGGAATTATAAACACATCTCTATGCTTTGTTTCTTCTAAAATAATCTCAACTTCCTTTTCATAATCCTCGTTTTCAATGATATTTATTCTGTCTTCAGGAAAGCCATTATATTTAAACAAAACTGCTAAATCATAGGCTCTTCTGCCACACATATAAACATTTTTCAGATGCTCACTTTTAAATAAATCGTGGAAATGAACGTCCCAAATCCAACTAATATCAGTACCATCAGAAATGTTATCATTCAAGCAGAAAATTGCAGAAAATTCACTATCAATTCTTGATAAATGTGCAGTAACTTGAGTAAACCCTGCCGGGTTTTTAATAAGAATCATATTGATATTCTTGCCATTGTTTTGCCACTTCTCCATTCTACCAAAAGCAGAGTTAAAAGAAGCGATTGATTCAACAATATCTTCTGCTTTAAATCCAAATTGAGTTAAAGCCAAAGCAGCACCTGCGGCATTATAGATATTATATGTGCCTGGTACGTTAACTCTTGTTTCAAATGTTTCGCCCAAGATATTCATTGAAACAACAGAATAGTCTGCTTTTAACTCAACAATCTTTTCAACTGCAACATCTGGTGTTGTTCTCTTATAACCACAGTTGGGACACTTAAACCCACCTAAATGACCAAAAGTGCGATAGTCATATTCATATTTTGTATTACAGAAAATACAGTATTCAGCATCAGAAACATCAGTTTCAGATGATTTATCGTCAAACGGTAAATTAACACCATAAGTTAAAATCTTATTGTTTGGATATTCTTTAGAAATAGAATATGTAAGCGAACAATCAGTACACAAACATATTGTTGATTCAGGAAGATGCGAAACTGAAAGTTTTATAGCATCAAGAGTTTGAGAGATTTCTCCAAATCTATCAAGTTGGTCTCTAAATACATTAGTAACCAAAACAACGTCTGGCTTAATATTCAAACTTACATTTTTAAATGCATTTTCATCACATTCAATAACAGCAAATTCTTTTTTACATTTGCCAAAAACCGAACTATTTAAAATAAATGAAGTTGCGATTCCTGTAATAAGATTGGCACCTGCTTTATTTGAAAAATAAGATTTTTTACTATTAATAAGCATTTGCTCTAATATTCTACAAGTAGTTGTTTTACCGTTTGTACCAGTTACAAGGACAATTTTCACACCTTTTGAAACAGATTTCAATATATCAGGTTTTATTTTCAAAGCAATTTTACCAGGCAAAGTTGTTCCGGCTCTTTTTGTGATTTTTAAAACAAGAAAAACAATTCTTGCTGCTAAACAAGATAAAAATTTTAACACAAAATCTCTCCTAAATTTTAATGAATTTATTTTACTCTTTTTTTATTATAATGTCAAGAAAACAGCCCAAAAAAATTGGACTGTTTTCTTAAATTACATTGAAGTTGTTGATGTTACGCTCTCATTCATCATAGTATCGTCATTATTATTTAGCAAATTGTCGCTATTATTTGCAGAAGTTCTGCTTTCAGTAACAACATTATCTTCAACTACATTATTAGTTGATGACATTATTTCATCATTATTTGTATTTGAACTTTTATTAATGATTTTTCCTGTCATAGCGTCTACATCATAAACATAATCTATACCATCTTTATTGAATTTTATTCTATAATAATCACCTTTTGCATCAGTAACAAGATCATTAAAAGCAAATTTAACCTCTTCAATTGCTGCACCAACATCATCAACTACTGTTTGTTTTGCTTTATCTATGCCAATATATTTGCCACTGCCACACGAAGCAAAACTCAAAACTAAAATTAAAGTAATTAAAATTGAAACTAATCTTCTCATAAAAATCTCCTTAAAATTTATTACAATATAATTGTTTACAAAATTAAATAAAATATTCAAATAAGTATTTATATTTTATAAAAAATGTTGTATAATGATTAAAATTAATTTTTAAGGAACATTTTATGGAAATATTATCACCTGTCGGAAACAAAAATTCATTAATATCTGCTATAAGAAGTGGTGCTGACGCCGTATATTTTGGTGTTGGCGAGTTTAATGCACGAAGAAACGCCGAAAACTTTTCAAAGTTTGATTTAAAAGACATTGTTAAGTTTTGTCATATCAGAAATGTAAACGCATATCTTGCTTTAAATACACTTGTTTGCGACGAAGAAATTGATGAAGCAATAAGCATTGTAAAGCACGCTTGCGAAGCAGGTGTTGACGCGATAATTATCAATGATTTAGGGTTGGTTAGTTTAATTAAAAAATGCGCTCCTAACATGCCTTTACATGCTTCAACACAAATGACTATTCATAATATCGATGGATTAAAATTCTTAATTGAATCAGGATTTAAACGAGCTGTTCTCGCTAGAGAAAACTCATACGAAGATTTAAAGAAACTATCTGAATACGCTAACAAAAACAATTTTGAACTTGAAATATTTGTAACAGGCGCTCATTGTATGTGTGTTTCAGGTCAATGCTTGTTAAGCTCTGTTTTAGGTTCAAGAAGTGGAAATCGTGGCCTTTGCGCTCAACCTTGTAGACTTCCGTTCAAAGTAAAAAACGGAAATGGATATGATTTAAGTCTTAAAGATATGAATCTTTTTGAATATTTTGATAAATTTAATGAACTCGGCATTTCTTCATTAAAAATTGAAGGAAGAATGAAAACCGAAGAATATGTTGCTGCTGCAACTTATTCTGCTCTTTGCTTTAAAGAAAATCGAGAAAATAAATATGAAACACTTGAAACATTAAAAAATGTTTTTTCAAGAAATGGTTTTACTGATGGTTATTTCAAATCAAACATTGATAAAAATATGTTTGGTGTTCGTTCAGAACAAGATATAGAAAAATCAAAACAAATAAAAAATTCAATTCACGAATTATACAGAAGAGAGCGACAAGCTGTTCCTATTGAAATCAATGCTAATTTTCAAGCTGATACCAACACCAAAATTGAAGTTTTTGATGGCATTAGAAAAGTTGTTGTTACAGATGAAAAGCCTGAATTTGCCACAAACAAGCCAACTTTAAAGGAAAATATCATTGAAAAATTGTCAAAAACCGGCTCTACTCCATTTTTCGTATCAAAAATTAATGTTAGTTTAGATGAAAATCTATATATCAATAATAAAATTCTTTCGAGTTTAAAAGATAAAGCATTAGAAGAGTTATCTGAATTGAGAAGTAAAATCGATCCAATTCCATTTTACTATAAAAAAGAATTAGAAAGCGAAAACAAAACCGATTCAATTACAGAAACCTTCATTAGTGTTCACAATTTAAACCAACTTCCTAAAACACCAATTGGGGATATTGTATTTGTTCCTTTTTCAAGCGATATAAATAAAGTCAAAGAACTAATTGATAAAGGTTATGAAATCGGTATTAAAACTCCTGTTTTTTATAATTCTTTAAATGATGAAAAATTGAACTTATTTAAAAACATTGGTGTTGAGCATATTTTAGTTCAAAACGTTGGATCTTTAAATAAATTAAAAAAGCAAGGGTTTATTCTGACCGCTGCTCCTTCAATTAATCTATTTAATTCTTATGCAGTTGAACATTACTCTGCCGATTACTGCACATTATCTGTTGAACTTTCAGAGAATCAAATCAAAAACATAAACTCGAAAAAACCTATTGGAATTTTAGCTTATGGCAAACTTCCGCTTATGATTTTCAAAAATTGCCCTATCAAATCAAATAATGGTTGCGAAAATTGCAACCACACAATTATTGATAGAAAAAACATTGAATTTAACATATACTGTGAAGACGGAGTCACAAAAATGATTAATAACAGACCTGTATTTTTAGGAGATAAACAAAATTTCCTAAAAACCAATGATTTTATTCTATTGTCATTCACAGATGAAACACAACAAGAAGTTTCTAAAATTTATAATATTTATAAAAATGGCGGAATTTTTGAAAATTCATATACACGCGGGCTTTACTTTAAAGGTGTTTTATAATTATCTTTCTGAATGTGGCTTATTATCAGATTCTAAAAAGATGAAATCTTCATTATCACCTACGAATTCATCTTCTGATGTCTTTTTGATTTTTTCGTCCATATTCAAGTCGGAGGCCAAGCGGTCTTAGGAAGACAAGCTTTATAGTCACCTCCTTGGCTCACAGAACGACATGGCTACGATCCGACTTATGTGGCTTATTATCAGATTCTAAAAAGATGAAATCTTCATTATCACCTACGAATTCATCTTCTGATGTCTTTTTGATTTTTTCGTCCATATTC
>JAZRPX010000163.1:0-2715 GCA_045649445.1 Acutalibacteraceae bacterium
GATGGTTATATTTATGTTAATGGTCAATATGCACTATCAGGTCTTACAAAGTATGGAGAAGACTACTATTATGTAAAAGATGGCAAAATAGTTGTAAATGGTAGATATTATGCAGCAAAAACAAATTGCGATTTACCAGCAAAAGATTACTACTACTTTGATGAAGATGGTAAAGCATTGCAAGGAATAGTGGAAGGATACTATTACGAAAATGGTAAACGAGTATTTGCAGGTCTTGTAAAAGAGGGTGATGACTTCTATTACGCAGGTGAAGGCGGTAAGTGTGCTACGAGTACAACAATGACTTGTAGGATATCAAAATGCGAGCTTCCGGTAAACAGAAAATATGCATTTGGTGCTGATGGTAAGATGGTACAATTTGATGAAAAAGGTAATGCTAATTTTTAATTAGTATAACAACTAAACAAATAAAAAAACTCGAATGGGAGACCATTCGAGTTTTTTTATATATTCTTTATTAAATTTCCATATCACCTTTATAATCAATTGGTAAAACTTTTTCGAAAACTGCGATGTGTTTTTTAGTAACTTGCTTGTCTTCGTGAACAGAGCCGAAAAACCACTTATCAAACTCAACACCACGGTTAACTTCTTCTAAATATCCGTTAAGCAAATTAACATACGCATTTTTTCCCGAGCGCAGTTGCATAGCTCTTTTAACAACTGAAGGTGGCTCGTGGGTGACGATATAGTCAACTTTCAATTCGTTTTCTTCTAAGTTTTCAGCGCCTTCTCGCATTTCCTCAGGTGAAGGCAGTTCTTCTTTAAACCATCTTTTCGAGTCATTTAGCATATCTCTATCAGAGCTTTCGCCACCACCGAAAGTGAAGATTTTATAACCATCAATATTAAAAATTTGCCCTCTGCACATATGATAAAGCGAACCGGAAATTCTATGAACAAGCCCACCTTTAAAAACAGTTTTTCTGCAAGCGTAAATTCTATCAAAATTATCGTGCGGACCATCTAAAAAGCAGATGTTAAACTTTCTTGAGCCGAGCCATTTTAAAAACTCTTTTTCGCGATTATCATCTTCCCAAACAAACCCGAAGTCGCCACAAATAATCAAAGTGTCCCCATGTTGTAACGCCTTTATTTCCTTTGTATTAAACCTACTTTGGTCGCCGTGCATATCGCCGGTAATATAAACCATAAAAAACTCCTTAAAAATTTAAAATTACTATTTGAATTTTTGATAATATGTGTTATAATTATTCTGTATAAATGTATTATATAATATTTTTCTTGAATTTTCTACTGATTTTGAAAAATATTTTTAATTTGCGAGGTAAAAAATGAAAAAAATATTCAGTTTTTTAATTATATTTGTAATAATCGTTAGCAGTTGCTGTGTAACTGTAGGCGCTTCATATAAAACATCTGGGTTTGAAGTTAAATCCGAAGCCGCGATTTTGGTAAGTTTAGATACAGGCGATGTGCTTTTTGAAAAAAATGTAGATGAAAAACGCTTTCCTGCATCGATTACTAAAATTATGACTGCGGTTTTGCTTATAGAAAATTGTAGCGACCTTAATACAGAAGTAATTGTAACAAAAGAAAATGTTGAAAGTCTTTTCGGTTCTGATTTAACCGTTGCGGGCTTTTTGCCAGATGAAAAGGTAACACTTGATATCTGCTTAAATACTTTAATGGTAAATTCATCAGCCGATTCAGCAAATGTAATTGTTGACTATGTTGAGAGCGTAACAGGCAAAGACTTTATTGATTTAATGAATGAAAAAGCCAAAGAGCTTGGTATGAAAAACACTAATTATATGAATCCAACCGGCCTTCATCATGACAATCATTATACAACAATAACTGACTTGGTTAAACTTTGTAAATATGCAATCGAGTTGCCTAATTTGTTAGATATCGCATCTCAATCGGTTTATTATATTCCTGCAACTAATAAACACGAAAAAAGAATGGTTGTAACAACAAACTTCCTTATAAATATCGCAACAACAATGTATTACCCTTACGTTAAAGGCATAAAAACCGGTTTCACAACCCCTGCCGGCAGATGCGTTGCCTCAACGGCTTCGAAAGACGGTTATAACTATCTTTGCATCGTAATGGGTGGCGATAATTTAACTCGTACTGAATTTTCTGATTCAAAGAATCTTTATAAATGGGCGTTTGATAATTTTGAGTATCGCACCCTTGCCGATACCGAAACAATGCTTGCAGAAGTAGATGTTGAACTTTCAAGTCAAACTGATTTTGTTCAGCTTTACCCTGAAAAAAATGTAACTGCAATCATTCCAAAAGAGATTACAAACGAGAGCATCATTTATGACCCTGTTGTAAAACAAAGCTCAGTTTGGGCGCCTGTAAAACAAGGTCAAGTGTTTGGCTATGTAAGTATAAAATGCGCTGGTGATGAAGTTGCAAAAGTAAACCTTGTAAGTAATTATGATGTTGATAGAAACTTCGGGCTTTTGGTTTTGGCTATCTTAAAAGGCATTGTAACATCCACTTGGTTTATTGTAATCGCAGTTTGCCTTGTGATAATACTTGGTATTTTGATAACGCTTAATGTTATCTCAAACAAACGCAAACGCGCTCGATTAAAAAGAGTAAGAAAAATCAAGAAATTATAATAACCCGCAATCTCACATCGTGTCATGGTGAGCGTAGTCGAACCATCTTAAGATCCTTGCGTTTCGTTACACTCCGCTCAGGATGACA
>JAZRPX010000164.1:0-3682 GCA_045649445.1 Acutalibacteraceae bacterium
TTATTTACGCGAACGAGCAAACGATGAACTACCACAATCAGCTGGCGGTAGAACAATAATGACCACCGAACCAAAATTCATTCCCGAAGAGGCAGTTAATATCAAAATCGAAAACAATGCAAATTTTAATGTAAGACTGATAGATTGTGTTGGCTACATTGTTCCAAGTGCAATTGGATATATTGAAGATGATATTCCAAGAATGGTTATGACTCCTTGGTATAATGAACCTATACCTTTTAATATGGCAGCCGAAATCGGAACAAAAAAAGTAATAACAGAACATTCAACAATTGGACTTGTTGTTACAACTGATGGTTCAATTAGTGATATAAACAGAGAAGAATACATTGAAGCGGAAGAAAGAGTTATAGACGAGTTAAAAAGTATTAATAAGCCATTTATTGTGATTATGAATTGCTTGAATCCTGAAACTGAAGACGTTAAATTACTTTGCAATAATCTTTCAGAAAAATACGAAGTTCCAGTTATTCCATTAAATTGTTTGGATTTAAACGAAGATAAAATTAAGGAAATCATATCAAAAATTCTATTTTGCTTCCCTGTTAAAGAAATTAATTTTGATATTCCTAAATGGATTAATTCACTATCCAAAGATGATGTTATTAAAACAACAATTTATAAAACAATTTCAGAAACCTCAAATAACATACGAAAAATTAATGATTGTAACAATTTAGCAAACAAACTATGTGAATGTGATTTAATCGAAAGCGCAAATTTATTTGATATTAACCTTGGAAATGGAAGTGTTAAATTCAAAATATCTTTAGATAACAATCTATTCTATAATGTTATATCAGAAAAATCAGGTATGAATGTAAAAAACGATAGAGAATTAATGGATATTATGTGTAAACTTGCAGAAACAAAGTCACATTATGACAGAATTAAAGACGCACTAGAACAAGTTGAAGCTACAGGTTATGGTATTGTTATGCCAACAATTGAGGAACTTAAATTAGAAGCACCAGAAATTATGAAGCAAGGTGGAAGATATGGAGTTAGACTTAAAGCAAGCGCACCTTCTATTCATTTAATGAAAGCAAACATTTCAACTGAGGTAAGTCCTATTGTAGGCAGCGAAAAACAATCTGAAGACCTTGTCATGTCACTTATGAGTGAATTTGATGAAGACCCTCTTAAGATATGGGATTCGAACATATTTGGCAAATCATTAAACGAACTTGTAAATGATGGATTGCATTCAAAACTTTCGAGACTTCCCGATGATGCAAGACTTCGTCTTTCTCAAACATTAGAAAGACTTATTAATGAAGGATGTAGCGGTTTGATTTGTATTATTTTATAAAATTAACAATTAGTTAATTTATTTTTATTAAAAACCCTTGCTTTTTTGATGATTATGTTATAAAATATAGGAAATAAAATGAATTAGGAGATAAAAAAATGTTTTACAATTTACTTACAAACACATCAGGCGCTGCTCAACAACCAGGTGGCTCAAGTTCAATCATTCTCATTATCTACATCGTAGTTATTGTTGCTGCTATGTATTTCTTTATGATTAGACCTAACAAGAAAAAGCAACAACAAGAAGAAAATATGAGAAACAGCATTGAAGTTGGTAACGAAATTCTCACAATCGGTGGTATTTATGGTAAAGTAGTTGCTGTAAAAGAAGATTCTTTCATTATTGAATCAGGCCCAGAAAAAGCAAAAATTAGAATCTCTAAATGGTCAGTTCAACAGAACTTCAACGCAAAAGATCCTGAACCAAAAGAAAAAATCAAAGCTAAAAAGAAAGCAAATACTGAAGAAAAATAAGTTCTAAAAAATATCACTCCTGAATATCTTTTATTGTAAAGATATAAGGAGTGATTTTTTTGAGTTTAAATAAAATTATTAAACCATTACTTTTGGGTTTGATTTTTTCAATAATCATTACATTAATATTTTTATCAATAAGCGCAATTGCTTCTACAAATCTAGATTTAAACGATAACGCGATACTTGCCTTATCATTAATTAGCGCAAATATTGGAATATTTTTCGGTGGATTTATCGCAGGAAAAATCAATAAATCAAAAGGTTACATGATTGGTGCATTAAACGGACTGATATGTTTTATTATATTAACAATTATCTCATTTGTTTTTAACAAGAATTCTATGACAACTATTTCACTAATAAAATTTATAACTTTTGTTTTATCATCTCTTATCGGCGGAATTTTAGGCGTTAATTTCAATAAAAAAAGAAGTTTCTAAAACAAAAAACACTGTTCTATTCAAAGAACAGTGTTTTTAATTTATGATGCACTATAATAATAGCCATTACTTTTGAGTTTAATTCCTTTTGCATCAAACATTTCAGATACAGTAACCAACTGATAACCATTATCAACTAAATATGGAATAATTGATTTAGATGCAGTTGCAGTTGGGCTATGAATATCATGCATTAAAATAATAGCGCCGTCTTTTGCATAACGTTTAACGCAATCATAGCTTTTTGAACTACTTCTATGCTCCCAATCTCGAGTATCAATAGACCATCCAATCATTGGCAAATTAACGGCATTTCTTGCCCTCTCATTATGAGAACCACCAGGTGCGCGAGATAATTTAACCTCTTGATTAGTGTATTTTTTAATTAGATTATTGGTCTTTCTAACCTCTTCTTTAATTTTACTATCACTAGCACTTGTTAATGTAATGTGATTATATGTATGACAAGCAATTTCACAACCTAATTTTGCTTCTCTTTTAAGCGTAGATGAATAAGAAGAAATTCTTGAACCAACAACAAAGAAGGTAGCTCTTGAATTATATTTTTCTAAAGTATCAAGAATTATTTTAGAACTTTCCCCTGCAGGGCCATCATCATAAGTTAGTGCAATCATTTTCTTTTTAGGATTAACTCCATAAACTGACTGTTTTATTGAATACGCGCTTCTTAAATTTTCTGTAGAAATAACTTGAATATAATAAGTATTCTTTTTTCCAAATTTAGCGCTTTTATCAACAAGTTTTGATTTTTTTGAACCAAGTTCTGCGATTTTTTTAAACTTCTTTTCCCCTGCTATTTTTCTAAAAACAAGATAGTTTTTTACATTATTTAATTTTGACCATTTAAGAGTTACGCCTTTTGGAGAATTTTTAACTACTAAATCTTTTACTGTTTCAACTCTAACTTTTTCAAAAACAACGCTTTCTGGCAAAACATCCTCATTATTCTTTGTAATTGTATAAAAATATTTAACACCATTCAAAACAGATTTATCAACGAAACTAGTTTTATTTGACTTAATATTAAAAATAGTTGTCCAATCATCATCAACTGTTTTTCTCTTTAAAACGAAGCCGTTTTGACTGTTTTCCCATTGTATTTTCAAACCATCAATAACATTTGATACTTTTGTAATAGTTACACCGTTTTCAGTTGCAGAAACGCTAATTAAACAAGATGAAAACAATATAATGGCTAAAATTAAACATAAAAATTTCTTCATTTTAATCCTACCTTTTTGTTTTAAAAATTATTTTTAATAATTATAACATATTTCGACAATTTATTCAATAAAAAACAATAAATATCCACCCGCATAGCGCGTGCTTTTTCATTTTCGGGCATAGCCCTAATGTTACAAGCGACGCACAAGTGCGTTTAAAATTGACCTGCCAGTCACGCCTTTGTT
>JAZRPX010000165.1:0-4353 GCA_045649445.1 Acutalibacteraceae bacterium
CTTTCGGATTTATATGTATGCTCTTGCTCTTCATCCATAATAATAAGCCCGATATTTTTCATTGGCGCAAAGACAGCCGAACGAGTGCCGATAGCTATTTTTGCTTCACCTGATTTCACTCTTTTCCACTCATCTGTACGAGCACCAAGCGACATTGCTGAATGGAAAATTGCTATTTTTTTGCCATATCTACGAGAGAAAATGCTCATTGTTTGCGGAGTTAAAGCAATTTCAGGTACCATTACAATTGCATTTTTTCCACCATTTAAACATTCATCGATAGCGCGCAAGAACACTTGAGTTTTACCAGAGCCGGTTACACCAAACAAAAGTCCTGTTTTGCCACCATCAGCATTTTTCATATCTTCTTTGATTTGTTGGAATGCTTTTTGTTGTTCATCTGACAACACAATTTCAGACATTTCACCTTCAGAATGGATTTCATAAGGCGAACGCATAACTTCTCTTTCAAATGCGATAAGTTTACCCTTTTTTATCATTGCATTTATTGTTGTGGCAGAAATACCTGTAAAATATGTTACTTCTTTTATAGATGCTGTTTCACACTCACTTAAAAATTCAGCAACACATTTTTGCTTAACTGTGTATTTAACTAGGTCTTCTTCTGTTATATCCTCAGGCAATCTCACCATTTTAACAGAAGCATCGCCAACTCTTCTAACTGCATTTTCACGAGTTTCTATTATTTCATTTTTAATAAGATTTTCAAAAACTTTTTCATCATTTACACCTAAAATTTCAAGAAGGCGTTTTGCTTTTACGCCGTCTTTAGAATTATTAAGTGTATTAACAATAAGCTTTTCATCTTCACTTAAAGATTCAAAATCTATTTTTTCATACTCTGTTTTTAAAACAAACGATTTTACTACTTTTACATTTATACCAAGCGGTAAAAGTGGTTTTAAACTTTCAAAAAATGTGCAAAAGTATCTATCAGACATAAATGACGCTATTTTTATCATTTCATCTGTTATAATCGGCTCATCATCAATAATTTCAAAAATCGGCTTGATTTTTGAAATATCAACATCATCTGCTGATGCTAGTTCGATAATAACGCCTTGTCTTTTACGGTTTCCTTTGCCAAATGGCACTAAAACTCGCTGACCGACAAAAACTTTTTCACTTAAATCAAAAGGAATGGAATATGAAAAAGATTTATCAAAATATATATTCGTTTTTTCAACAAAAACACGCGCTATAAGTTTTGTTTTCACAAAAACCACTCCTTTCATAAGTTTTAAAAAACGCCAAAAGTCAGGACAAAACGCCCTGACTTTTTAGTTTCAATTTCGGGCGTTTTGCATTTTACCCCTTATATTCTGTCAGCAATTTCGTTCATAGCAGTATTAACTGGCTTCTCTTTAAGACGCTCGCCTTTTTCTTCTGCTTTTTCAGAAATATGTCTTGCAAGTTTTGCAATATCAGTTACTAACTGATATCTACTTTCATAGTTGTTAATAAGTTTACCAATTGATGGATTTAGCATCTTCAATCACCTTTCTCATAGTTTCATTCATATTTTCTTTTAAAAGAGCAGGATTACCTTCTCTTATAATTGACATAAAATCACTAACTGCTTCTTCTAACACATCGTTGAAGAACAAATAGTCATACTCGATTGCGAAAGAAATCTCTCTCGCTGCTTGTGTAAGTCTTTCTTCGATAATTTCTTCGCTTTCTGTTCCTCGTTTGTTAAGACGATGGCGAAGAACATCTAAAGATGTTGGCAACATAAACACCATTTTTGCTTCAGGCATTTTCTTTTTAACCCTAAATGCGCCGTTTACATCGATTTCTAATATTACATTATAGCCCTCATCAAGCCATTTTATAACAGGCGCTTTCGGTGTTCCATAAAAATTACCTACATACTCGTTATATTCAAGAAGCTCATCATTTTTAATAAGTTCTTCAAACTCTTGCTTTGAAATAAAATGATATTTTTCGCCCTCAACTTCACCTTCACGCATATTTCTTGTTATAGAAGAAATTGAAAGTTTGATATCATCCGAAGAATTTACAACTTCTTTTAAAACTGTATCTTTACCAATGCCAGATGGCCCTGAAAAGATAAATAAATTACCTTTGCCCATATTATTCCTTTTCTCTTTTTTGTATTTCTTCGTTATTTAAATAACTTAAAATTATGTGGTCTGAATCTGTTATTATAACCGATTCTGTTTTACGCCCTTGAGTTGCATCGATAAGGCGCCTTTCTTTCTTCGCTTCTGACACAATTCTTTTAGCAGGAGCAGAATCTGGCGAAATAACTGCAACTATTTTATCAAGATTAACAAGGTTTGAAAAACCTATATTTATAAGTTTCATAAAGCTACCCTATTCAATATTTTGAATTTGTTCTCTAATTTTTTCAATTTCAGATTTGATTTCAACAACAATTTTTGTTATTTCAATATCAGAACATTTTGAACCGGTTGTATTTGCTTCTCTATTCATTTCTTGAACTAAAAAGTCAATCTTTCTGCCGACAGGTTCATTTGATTCAAGCATAACTTTAAGCTGATCAATATGGCTTTTTAATCTAACTGTTTCTTCATCAACTGCAACCTTGTCTGCAAAGATAGCAGTTTCTGTAAGAAGGCGTTGCTCTTCAATTTGAACATCTCCTAAAAGCTCTCTCATTCGCTCTTCTAATCGCTCACGATAAGCTTTAACAGATTCTTTAGATTTTGATTCAATTACATCTACATATTTCAAAATTAAATCACATCTTGAAATAACATCTAACTTTAACTTTTCGCCTTCGATTTCACGCATATTTACAAATGCATCAACTGCTTTTTCTAAAACTGATTTAACGGCTTCAAAGATAGCATCTTCATCTTGCTCTTCTTTGCGAATCGAAAGAACTTCAGGAAAACGAGCAATATGAGTTGCTTTTGTATCATTCTCAATGCCATATTCTGCTGACAATTCTTTTAAAGCATCAACATATGCTTTTGCTAATGGCTTATTAACTTCAACTGAAACTGCATCATTCTCAAGCATTGTTATAGAGATATAAACTTCGCATTTACCACGATTAACTCTATTTTTAACATATTGCTTGATTTTTTCATCAAGAAATCCAAACTGACGAGGTACTCTTGAAGAAAATTCAAAATAACGATGATTTACTGCTTTGATTTCAGCAGTTATCTCCATATTTTCTACTAACTCGCTACATCTACCGTAACCAGTCATACTCTTAATCATTTTTCAACCACTCTTTATTTAAAATTTATTATATTATTATAGCATATATTAACGCTTTTTGTCAATGAAATAACTGCATATTTTTATCGTATAACTTACCTCTTATTACACTTGTTATTTCAAAATCCACGCTTTCCCACGCTTTTTCAAAAATGATGGTAGGATTTATGTTTTCTATGCTACCTGCCGGGAGCAACAAATACACCAAAATTCCATCTTCATCTTCAGTGATTTCCATTCTTTTGATTTTCGGTTTAACATCTAAAGTTTGTGTTTTCTTATGCTTTGTTGTTTTTTCAACAATTATTTTCTCTGCGTTTAAAAGTTCTTTCAATTTTTCTGCCATTTGTTTATCACAACTAATCTTAACATTATACTCGGCATATGTTAATTCTTTAACTTTCATCACAGGATCAATAACATTTACAACTTCGATTGAATTTGGAAAAGCATCTTTTAAAGTTTCAAGCACTTTTTCATTAGAAATACTTTCATCATCTAAACGAAAATCACAAATATCATATTCACTAACGAATCCTAATGACAATGGCAATGCGAAAGTTACAAAGATATGCGGATTAAACCCTTCTGTGTACCAAATTGGAAGCCCTGAACGCTTTAAAACTCTTGAAAAAAGGCGGTTTATATCAAGATGCGAAATATATCTTGCTCTGCCTTGTTTTTTATAAATTAACCTTACATTTCGCACAATCAACACCCCTTTCAAGAAGTTTGTTAGCACCACAACCTGCGCATTTATCACGACAATTATCTGTTGTTTCAGCACGGTTTGCTTTTTCCATTTCTCTTATTAAAAACTCTTTTGAAACGCCATAATCCATATGGTCCCAAGGAAGAATTTCATCATATTCTCTTTTACGATTAGCATAAAAAGACATATCAAGACCATTATTCTGGAACGCTTTTTCCCATTCTTCGTATTTTAAATACTCATCCCATGCATCTAAATTACAATCAGCCATCGCTAAATCATAAAGAACTTTATTAAGTTTTCTATCCCCTCGAGCAAGCACTGCTTCTAAAAGCGATGTTTTGCTCTCATGCCAAGAAACTTGAATTTTTCTTGATGTTATATGCTCAATTAACGCTTGT
>JAZRPX010000166.1:0-1804 GCA_045649445.1 Acutalibacteraceae bacterium
GATAACATCAATTATGAGTTGTCCCACTTCTTCGCCTTGCGCGCCGTTTAATAATTTCACTTCCTTGGCCAATATATTGCCCACGCTGTCAAAAACAGCCGCAGCGACTTTGGTCCCGCCTAAATCTATGCATCTTTTTAGCAAACTCTTCATTAAAAAGCACGTACATTTTTCCGAGGTCAGCCATACAAGGGTCTGCTATTAATATATTGTCATCTGTTTTGAATTTTTTAACAAAATCTTTAACTATGTCAATTTGTTCTATTGAGCCTAAAAAACCGCTGTATATAGCATCAAATTTTAAGTCAATACTTTTCCAATGCTCTGTTATAAGTGGCATATCACTTGTTAAATCTCTGTAAGTGTAGCCAGTAAATCCGCCTGTGTGAGTTGAAAGAACTGCTGTGGGCATACAAACACATTCAATCCCAGAAGCAGAAATCAAAGGCGAAGCAACTGTTAAAGAGCATCTGCCAAAGCCCGAAACATCATTTATAGCAACAAGCCTTTTTTGTTTATCCATAAAATCATCCTAAAAATTATTGTAAAATTTTAACTTGGCTATATATTATATCACTTCCCATTATTTAATGCAATCATAACAGATTATTTTTGTGTTTTAAGGCAAAAATATTTTTGAAGGGGAGTGAAAAAATGAATAAAAAGAATATGGATATGCTTAAAATTGGTGGAGCAATGATGGCAGTTGGTACTGCAGCAGCAATGGCAACTGGTATGAGCAAAATGAAAAGTAATCCTAAAAAAACTATGAAAAAACTTGCAAAAAAATCTGCAAAAACAGTTGACGGCATAATGAATAATATGCAATATATGTTTAAGTAAGCGTTTTCAGGCTATCAAATTTAAAGTTTGATAGCCTTGAGACTTATTGAAAGGATGAGAGTATGAAAAAATTTTTGTGCTTAATTTTAGCAGGAATTCTGTCACTTTCTGCTTGTGGAAACCAGAATGAAAACGATACAACAACACAAACTACTACAGAAATTATTACAGACACAACAAATGAATTAACTGAAACAACCCATCTTTCAGATACAACAGAAGCAACCGAAGCACCAAATCCTGAAGGAATGAGTAATGGAATAAAAGAAAATAAAAAATCAATTTATGGCAAAAAGACGGGCACCAAAGAAACCTACACAGGTCTTGAGCCACTCCCTGAAACTACAATACCCGTTGTTGATAAGGATAATTTAAAAGGCTTGAGTGAGAAAGAAACAGGGCATTCTTATGGTGTTTCTAAAAATGGCGTTCCACACGAAATTTCAGTAAATAATCAGAAAATATATGAAAAATATAACGCCATTTGCTTGGATACAAGTGGCGAAAAAGTGATTTATCTTACATTTGACTGTGGTTATGAGAATGGGTGTACTAATGAAATTTTAGATGTTTTAAAAGAAAAACAAGTACCAGCATCATTTTTTGTGACGCTACCATATTTGAAATCTGCACCCGAGGTTGCTTCACGAATGATTTTAGAGGGTCACGTTGTCGGTAACCATTCAGACACACACCCAAATTTTTCAACTATTTCAAGAACACAAATGGCAAAGGAAATTGAAAATGTAGATAATTATTTGAGAACTCATTTTGGTTATTCTTCTTCATATTTCCGTTTTCCTCAAGGGGCATATTCAGAAAGTGCTCTCGATTTAGTTAACAATGCGGGTTATACCTCAGTTTTTTGGTCGAGTGCCTATGCCGATTGGGACGTGAATAACCCGAAAGGTAAGCAGTATGCATATGAAACAGTAACCTCACGTCTGCACCCAGGGTGTGT
>JAZRPX010000167.1:0-2041 GCA_045649445.1 Acutalibacteraceae bacterium
ATCTTGTTTCCTTAAGTGTTAAACGTGCACAGTGTGCCCTATTGCGCATCCATCGTTGGGTTATTTTTGATGAAATTGATACAGGTATTTCAGGCAAAGCCGCATCAAAAGTTGCTAATAGATTAAAAACTGTATCAGAAGGCAAGCAAGTTATATGTGTAACTCACTTGGCTCAAATTGCCGCAAAAGCAGATACACAATTAAAAATTGAAAAGAATATTGAATCAAACAGAGCAGTAACAACAGTTACAAGCCTTGATTATGATGGTAGAGTTGAAGAATTAGCAAGAATTATTGGTTCAGAAGTTACTGAATCAACCCTTGCCACTGCTGAAGAATTGTTGAATAGTTAAAATGCAAGGGGGACTTATGTTAAAACTTGAAGATAATCTTGGCAATATAGAAGAAACAAAACTTCTTAAAAAGAACAAATCAAAAAATCTATTATTAAACTTTCTTGCAATTATTCTTTGTGTTGTTTTTTTCGCTTATTTATATTGTTATGATGAATATTTTGCTGGTTGGTATTATGACAGTCTTCCTTTGCAAAATAGGAATTTTTTAAATTATATTATAGATGTTTCTTTGTTTTTAGTACCATCAATTATAATAGTTATTTTAATAATTAGTTTTATTCCGAAAATTTCGGTTTCAAATGAAGCTAAAAACATTATTAATGATGCAAAAAAGCAAGCACGAAAAGGGTTTTATATAAAATCAGCTAATTTGGAATCCTTAAAAAATAATATATTAGAAAACTATGTATTTGATGAGCAGTTTGGAACTTTTAGGAGAATATTCTCAAACGGATTATTTTCAAAAAAAGTTGAGTCTATTGTTATGGTAGAACAATACGAAGGCTACGAAAAAAGCAAAGAAAAAATCAACAGTGTAATTGATAATATTCAGAGTCACGAAACAAATTCTTTATATCAATGTATTGGAATTATCTTTTACGGACAATGTGTTCATCAAGAAATAGATAAACTAATTTTGAATTTTAGAATCGATGATAAAATTAAATTGAATGTAGCTTTTGTTGATTTTAATACTCAAAAGGCATATGTTTTTAGTATCTCTGATATATATTCAAAAGAGTTTTGTCTGCATTCTCAAACCATAGCTTATTTATTATAAAAAAATTCGTTGTAAAAGTGTAGATTTGTTAAAACATAAAAATTAATTCTTTAATATAACATCTAAATATATTCTTGACACTATATTAAAATTATGTTATATTAGATTTGTTCAAAAACTGTGATAAGATGAAGTAGGTTAAATTTTGGCTTTTAGAGAGTTTTCGGTTGGTGTAAGAAAACAGCGAATTTAATTGAAGTTACCTCTTTGAGTTTATTCCTTGAATAAGTAGGGGAATACGGTTTTCGCCCGTTATAGCGAGTAGTGTTAATTCACTCGTTGAGGCTGATTTTGTGAGAAATCAGTGAAACAAGGTGGTATCGCGAAATATTCGCCCTTGTCTGTTTGCAGACAAGGGTTATTTTATTTGTGTCATTCTGAGCGTAGTCGAAGAATCTTTTAAAGATGTTTTGACTTCACTTGCGTTTCGCTCAATATGACATATAAAATTATATTTTAAAGGAGAAAAACAATGGGAATTTATGAAGAATTAGTTGCTCGTGGGCTTATTGCTCAAGTAACTGATGAAGAAGAAATTAGAGAACTTATAAACAACGGAAAGGCAACTTTTTATATTGGTTTTGACCCAACTGCAGATTCACTTCACGTTGGTCACTTTATGGCTCTTTGCCTTATGAAAAGACTTCAAATGGCAGGCAACAAACCTATAGCACTTTTAGGTGGCGGTACTGGTATGATTGGTGACCCATCAGGTAGAAGTGATATGCGACAAATGCTTACTAAAGAAGATATCGACCATAATATCGCTTGCTTTAAAAAGCAAATGGAAAGATTTATTGATTTTTCTGATGGCAAAGCGCTTTTGGTTAACAATGCAGATTGGCTTACTGACCTTAAATATATTGATGTACTTCGTGATGTTGGTGCTTGTTTCTCTGTTAAC
>JAZRPX010000168.1:0-5896 GCA_045649445.1 Acutalibacteraceae bacterium
CTGTAAAACTCGCCCACACCCCAATTAACAGGGTCAACTGAAACGGTATAAAGACAGTCATCGAAAACATAAAATCTTGAAATTTGTTCTGAATAAATGCTATCACACTTTTCAAAACTTCCATCTTTACTGTCATAACAAATGATTTTTGTAGGTCCTGAATTTGCGCCATAATCCCCTGCGCTAATATAAACTTTACCGTTGTATGTTTGCATATCCCAAGGGTTGCGCGCAAACATATAATCTTCTGGATATTGCTCAATTAACGCAGTACTCGGAGTTGACAAAGTAACGCTGACCGGTTGTTTTTGCGACACTACTTTTGCTTTTGGTTTAAATGGGTTAATCAATATTACGCTAAAAACAAGCGCCAAAACCAAAACAACAGATACAACAAGAACTATTTTTTTATTGATTTTCATTATGCATTCTCTTTTGTATAATTTAAAAGGCCGCCTGCTAACAACATATCTCTTTGACGAGTTGAGAAATCAAGGTTAACTTCGAATGTTGTGCCTTTTGTTTTATTTTTAACTGTGTAAACAGTATCACCATTTTTAATAGCAGTTGCTATTGCATCAAAACACAATTCATCATCTTTTGAAATTGCATCATAATCTGCTTCGTTAACAAAAGTAAGTGGAATAATACCTGCATTGATAAGGTTGGCAACGTGAATACGAGCAAATGATTTTGTAATTACTGCTTTAATTCCAAGATAAAGTGGAACAAGAGCCGCATGCTCACGAGATGAACCTTGACCATAGTTTGCGCCACCGATGATTACGCCATTTCCTGCTGCTTTACAATTCTCTGCGAAGTTTTCATCACATTGTTTAAAGCAGAATTGTGAAAGATAAGGAATGTTTGAACGGTAAGGCAAGATTTTAGCACCTGCCGGCATAATATGGTCTGTTGTGATATTATCTTCAACCTTTAACACTGTTTTTGCTGCAATTGTGTCTTCCATTGCAGTTGTAACAGGGAAAGGTTTAATATTTGGACCACGAAGAATTTCAACACTATCAGCATCTTCTTCAGATGCAGGTGGCACGATAAGATTATCGCAAATAAGGAATTTTTCAGGCATTTCAATTTCAGTATAACCACCTAAAGTTGTAGGGTCAGTTAAAACGCCTGTTAATGCAGATGCTGCCGCTGTTTCAGGAGAAACAAGGTAAATTTGACCATCAGCAGTACCTGAACGACCTTCAAAGTTTCTATTAAATGTTCTAAGCGAAATACCTTTTGAATTTGGTGATTGACCCATACCAATACAAGGGCCACAAGCACACTCTAAAATACGACAACCTGCAGAAATAAGGTCTGCAAGCGCGCCACATTCTGCAAGCATTGTAAACACTTGTTTTGAACCAGGAGCAATACCAACTGAAACATCAGGGTGAACAGTTTTGCCTTTTAAAATCTGTGCAACTCTTAATAAATCACGAAGTGATGAGTTTGTACAAGAGCCGATAAGCACTTGGTCAACCTTAATCTGACCGATTTCTTCAACACTCTTTACATTATCAGGCATATGAGGCATAGCAGCTGCTGCTTTGAGTTTTGATAAATCAATATCAATCACCTCATCATAAACTGCATCTTCATCTGCGAAAACAGGAGTATAATCTTGTTCTCTGCCTTGCGCTTTCAAAAATTCACGAGTTACTTCATCTGCAGGGAAAACAGATGTAGAAGCGCCTAATTCTGCGCCCATATTTGTAATTGTTGCACGCTCTGGAACTGACAAAGTTTTTACACCTTCTCCACCATACTCAACAATTTTGCCAACGCCACCTTTAACAGACATAATGCGTAAAACTTCCAAGATAACATCTTTAGCTGAAACATATGGTGAAAGTTTGCCAGAAAGGTTAATTCTTGTCATTTTTGGCATTGTGATATGATATTCACCGCCACCCATTGCAACTGCAACATCAAGACCACCTGCGCCGAATGCTAACATACCGATACCACCGCCTGTTGGTGTATGAGAGTCAGAACCGATTAAAGTTTTGCCAGGGATACCAAATCTCTCTAAATGAACCTGATGGCAGATACCATTACCAGGACGAGAGAAATAAATGCCATGTTTTTTAGCAATTGAGCCGATAAAACGATGGTCATCCATATTTTCAAAACCTGTTTGAAGAGTGTTATGGTCAATATAAGCAACTGAACGCTCAGTTTTAACACGTTTTACACCCATAGCTTCAAATTCAAGATATGCCATTGTACCTGTAGCATCTTGAGTTAAAGTTTGGTCGATACGAATACCGATATCTTCACCTTTTTTCATTTCACCGCACACTAAATGCGCTTCTATAATTTTTTCTGCAATAGTCTTGCCCATTTTTATTTCCTCCGCGAAATCAAAATATTTAATTACCATATATTTTAACATAGTTTTTAAAAAAAGTCTATCTAAAAAGTTGAAAAAATCTAAAAAAGATGTTATTATATAAAAGAAAATGAGTTTACAAGGAGATTTTTATGAAAGTTGCAGGAATTGTTGCTGAATATAACCCTTTTCACAACGGGCATAAATATCAAATTAACTCATTGAAAAACAATGGTTTTTCTCATATTGTCGTTGCTATGAGTGGCAATTTTGTTCAACGTGGCGATGCGGCTATTATTGATAAATGGCAAAGAACTAAAATGGCGCTTGAAAACGGCGCAGATTTAGTTTTAGAAATTCCTACTTCTTATTGTCTTGCCCCTGCCGAAAAATATGGATTTTCAGCAGTTGAAATTTTGCATAATACAGGAATAATTGATTCGCTTTGCTTTGGTAGTGAATCTGGGGATTTAGATGCAATCAATACGCTTTGTGAGTTTTTGCAAAGTTTAGAAACTGATGAAGAAATCGGCAAATGTTTAAAGATTAGCAAAAATTATATTGAAGCAAGAGAAAGAGTTGTTGCAAACGGGCTTGGGAGAGATCTTTTAGAAATTCTTAAAAACCCAAATGACATTTTAGCGCTCGAATATTTAAAAGCTTTAAAAGTTTTAAATAGCAATATTTCTCCACTCCCGATAAAACGAGTTGGGGTTGGGCATAATGATTCTGTTGCGGTTGACGAGTTTGCATCTGCATCGGCAATTCGCGAGATGATAAAGAAGAATGATGATTATTCTAAAGTTTTGCCAAAAAAATCATTAAAACTTATAAAAGAGCGCGAAGAAAAACTTCTTTTCCCCGCTGATTTAGAGCGAAATGAGAGAGTTATTTTAGCAAAATTAAGGGATTTAACTAAAGATGATTTTGAAGCGTTAGCAGATGTTAGCGAGGGGCTTCATAACCGCCTTTTTGATGCAGTTAGAAACGCTTGTTCACTAGATGATTTATACACTTTTGCAAAAACAAGGCGTTATACATTAGCTCGAATTCGTCGGCTTATTCTTAATGCATCGCTTGGCATTTATTCTTATGAAAAGCCACCGTATTTGAGAGTTTTGGGTTTTTCGCAAAACGGCAAAGAGCTTTTAACAGAGATTAAAAAGCAATGCGACTTGCCGATTGTAACTTCTTATTCTGACGCTAAAAAAATAAGCGAAAAAGCAAAAGAATATTTTGAACAAGAAGCGGCTTATACAGATTTTTATACAATGCTAACTCCGAAAATTGCGCCCGCAGGGCTTGAATTTTTAGAAAGTGTTGTTATAATATAATTAGAAACTTAATTAACGGAGGTAAATTAAAATGGTTGTAACAAAAGATACTATTATCGGCGATATTCTTGATTATAATGTTGATACTGCGCCTTTCTTCTTTGAAATGGGAATGCATTGTCTTGGTTGCCCTGCTTCACGTGGCGAATCAATTGAAGATGCTTGCGCAGTTCACGGCGTTAGCGCTGACGAATTAGTTGAAAAACTCAACAAATTTTTATCAGAAGGCAAAAACTAAAATATATAAAAAAAATCGGGGTGGTAACCACCCCGATTTTTTGTTTGGTTTTTATTTTAACGCTTAATCTTCAATTACTCCATTTTCTACTATCTCAAATCTTACTGATTCTTTATCAAAGTTTTCAATGTTTTCATTCAAAAATTCAAGAATTTCTTGCTTTTGATTTTTATCACTTATTCCAATTAAAATTGAATTTTTGGAATTCACACTACCAATTAAATAAATATCAAATTCATCTTTATTTTCTAATAACGTTTTCTCAATTTTTGAAAGATAGTCATTGCTGAATTTAACTTTTTTGAAAATTACTATGTTAGAATCTAAATGTTTTTTCAATATTTCATAACTTTCATCATTCCAATACAAAATATTAAGTCTGCCTTTATCATCTAAAAATTTATGATAATCATTAAAACCTTTAATAGATTTCAAAATAGCATCCTGTTCCCCTGCTAATTTGAGATTATTTTCATATTCTTTTGACAAAGTAGATTCTGTTGTTTTTGCTGGTTTAGTTGTGGTGCTAAAATCAGATTTATCAATTACCAAATCATCTTCTTTTATAGGAGATTGCGGTTTAGTAATAGATTCATTATTCGATGTTTTAATCGTTGGCTCTACCTTGATATTCACCTGTGTTGTTTCTTGAATATTTTCAACACTTGCTGGCTTTTTAGAAACAGTATGTGTTTCAGGCGTTACAGGGTCTTTTATAAAATCAGGTGCTTTGAATTGGGTGTAAATCACATGGGTTGCGAGCAAAACAACTGCTGCTGCTGCAACCAAACCAAATTTCTTTTTCTTTTTTATTTTTATACCGTTTAATCTCTCTTTGAAAGTTTCTGAAATTTGAGCTTTTGGCAAATTTTCAGGAATGTTTTCAAAAAGTTTTTCATCTGCTGTTTGCATTAGCGCAGATTTTAAAATCTCTTTATTCATAAGCTTTCTCCTTTATAACTTTTTCAAGCGCTTTTCTTGCGCGAGAAATACGCTGATAACAAGTATTCTCTGAAATGCCTAACAACTTTGAAATTTCACTGTTTGAAAGCTCTTCAAAAAATTTAAGATAAATTATTTCATAATAATTTTGGGGGAGTTTTAAAAGCGCTTTCTTATAAACTTCTAAAGATGTTTTGTTTTCAAAACTCTCTTCAACGTTATCAATAGCGATTTCACACTCTGCCACATTTTCAAAGGAAACTTGTTTTATTCTGTCTTGCTTGTGTTTCATAGTAATACAGGTGTTTTTTGCAACAATTGTAATAAAATTTTTGGTGCGTTTTTCATCTTCGCCTAAATCATCAAGATGTGAAACAACCTTATAAAAGGTTTCAAAAACTGCATCTTCCTTATCTTGTTGATTATCGAAAAAACCTGATGCTATGTAAAATACTAAATTGAGGTATTTCTCATAAATTTTATTAAATTTTTCTTCTTTTACTTTATCAAAATCAATCACAAATAGCATGCTTTTTGTTCTCCCCCTTCTGCTAATAATAACTCTAAAAATTCAATTTTCTGACACTTTTTTCAAAAAATTTTTCTATAATTAAGATTAGCACAAAACAAAGTGTTCAGTCAAGTTAAATATAATGCTATAATTCTTTTGCTTTTTCAAAAATTCTGTAAAAAAATTGGTTTAAATTGTTTACTTATTCATAAATTTGGTGTATAATAACTATGTATGATTTTTTAAACTAGGATTTTTATGTCCTTTTTAAAACCCAAGGAGGAGAAAAAGTGAATCCAATTGTTGCGATTGTAGGCAGACCTAATGTTGGTAAATCTACACTTTTTAATAAACTTATCGGTCAACGCTTGTCAATTGTTGATGATACGCCAGGTGTTACAAGAGATAGAATTTTTGGTGACTGCGAATGGCGTGGCAAAGCAATCACTATGATTGACACAGGCGGTATTGAGCCAAAAACTGATGATGTTATTCTCTCTCAAATGAGAGCGCAAGCGAATTTGGCT
>JAZRPX010000169.1:0-1344 GCA_045649445.1 Acutalibacteraceae bacterium
TTTTTGTTATTATATCTCTTTGCATAGAATAACATATTCACCAAAAAAAATCAAGAAAATAAAAATAGTAATTGAGCATATTGACAAAAATGAAGGATTGTTAAAATTGTCACAAGAATTCTATTGACAAATATTAACAAAACTGATACAATAGATGTAGTTAGCGAAGGCTAACTGTGTTTTAAAAGTTATAGTTAGTTGCTGCTAACTTGTGTTGAGAAAGGGCGTTTTTATGAATTTATTTGATGTAGAAATCGGCAAAGAATATTTAGTTAAAGAAATTAATACTAATGACGATGAAATTGACGCGTTTCTCTTTACTTTAGGTTGTTATAGTGGTGAACCTATTACTGTAATTTCTCGTTTAAAGGGTGGCTTAATAGTCGCTATTAAAGACGGAAGATATAATATAGATAAACCATTGGCAGAGGCTATTACAGTCTGATTTTATTTTGAGTTTTGGTTAGCTTGGGCTAACTTTGATAGGAGCGAGTTTATGCGAATTGCTTTGGCAGGTAATCCGAATAGCGGTAAAACAACAATGTATAATGCGCTTACTGGTGCTAACGAAAAGGTTGGTAACTGGGCAGGTGTTACAGTTGAAAAGAAAGAACATAGTATAAAAAGAAGTTTTTATACCGGTAATGATGAACTTATTCTTGTGGATCTTCCAGGTGCTTATTCAATGTCCCCTTTTACAAGTGAAGAGACTGTAACGAGAGATTTTATCATTAATGAAAAACCAGATGCAATTATAAATATAGTTGATGCAACAAATTTAAGCCGTAGCCTTTTCTTTACCACTCAACTTCTTGAACTCAATATTCCTGTTGTTGTAGCTCTTAATAAAAGTGATTTAAATAAGAAAAAACAAAACTCAGTAAATACAGAACTTTTAGCAAAAAAATTAAATTGTCCTGTTATAGAAACAATTTCAACTTCGGCAGATGGCTTGGGAAAAGTTGTTTTATCTGCTGTTGAAGTTATTGGTAAAGGTCAGTTTGCACCTTATGTTCAAGGAAATGTTGATTTAACAAGTAAAGTACAAGTTAAAGAAGCAGATAAAAAGCGTTTTCAGTTTGTAAAATCAATAGTAAAAGAAGTTGAAACGCGTAAGTTTTTTACTAAAGATAGAAATTCACAAGATAAAATAGATGCAATTATCACTAATAAATGGGTTGGTCTTCCTATATTTGCAGTTGTGATGTTCTTGGTTCTCTGGATTTCACAATATGGCCCTGGTGTTTGGATTGCAGATTTTTTGGTAGGGTTACTTGAAAATGGTCAAGCAATAGTAAGTGATATGGTGGCGAATGCAAACCCATTACTTTCAGCTCTTTTAGT
>JAZRPX010000170.1:0-2882 GCA_045649445.1 Acutalibacteraceae bacterium
ACAGAACGACATGGCTACGATCCGACTTAATATTGTTTGAAAAAGTTGAGAAACCAAATGTTTGCAGATGCTTTGTTGTAGCGCTCTCAGTTGTAACTTTTGTTTTATCTGTTGGCGCTTTAGGAGATGCACCATTCTATATGCTTTATTCACTTGCTATTCTTTTCTTGAGTTTTGTATTAGTACCTATCGTATTCACAGAAAAATTAAGCATAATTAAACACATAATTTTAACTGCTATTACATTTGGCATTTGGATTTTTGTTTGGATTTATAATGTAACAAAGAATTTGAACAAAATCGAGTCAGTGCCTTCAAGAAAACCTGGTTTGGAAACATTCTTGGTTATTATTCTTCCGTTCTTCGGCAACTATTGGATTTGGAAAACTGCTCAAACAGTAGAAGTTTATGCTAAAGAAAACAAAAAAGAGTTTAATATCAATGTTTTAGCTCTTGTGGTTTCTTTCTTCGTTCCATTCTTCTCTACTATTGTTTTACAAGAAACAATTAATCAAATAGTTGAAGATTGATTAGCAAATCGGTAATGTAAAGCAACTAAAAAACCACTCGCAAGAGTGGTTTTTTTATATGTTTATATTAGATTTTTTGAATTCGCTTGGCGTTTGATTTGTGGCAAATTTAAACGCTCGTGAAAAAGAATAAATACTTGTGAAACCAGTTTTTTCGGCAATTGAAGCAATAGATAATTCGTTTTCTATTAAAAGTATTTTAGCGATTTTAATTCTATAATCTGAAACAAATTTTGCGGGAGTTGTGTTATAAATCTTCTTAAAAAGTTTTCTAAGATATATCTCGCTATATCCGATTTCATTTGCTAATAATTCATTGGTTATATTAGGGTTTTCAATGTTTTTTTCAATGAATTTCAAGCAAGTAGTTAGCTTATTTTTAACTTGAGAAGAGTTTCTAAACAACTCATTTAAAATTTTATAAATATTAGACATTAAAAGAAAATTGTTGTCTAATATATTTTCATTTTCATTTGTTATTTCATTTAAAATGTTAACTATTCTGTTATATGCATTTTCTGATAAATTCAGCTGAATAATCTCATTGTTGGTTAATTCTTGACTCTGTAAATCAAAGTTTATGATTACTGAATCGCTATTTATGAGAGTTTTATTGTGATAAGAAGAGGCTTTTGGCAAAAAAAGTACAGTTTCAGGTGAAGAAATATATGTTTTATCATTCTGAACAAACTCTGTTTTTCCGAAAAATTTAAAAACAAGACCACAACAAGGTCGGTTTTCCGTAGAACTTTTTCTTCCTTTTTCTGTATTGCTACGCCAAATATTTGAAATATTTGTTATTATCATTTTTGAAAAATCCATTGTTTTTCTCCTTTGGCAAAATAACTTCAAAAAGACTTATTGTATGTATACGCATATACTAACATAACTTTATTGATTTGTAAAGGGGTAAAAAGTATCAAAATTGTTAAAAAGATTATCGTTTGAGATATTTACTATTCTAAAAAACGGGAGTATAATAAAACCAAATTTAATGATAAAAGGAGAATTATCATGAAAAAATTAATTTCTTTATTATTATCAGTAGTGCTTATGCTTTCAGTAATGCCAATAATGTTGGCAAGTTCTGATGTAGAAGGCCAATGGAATGTAATGTATGATTGGGAGCAGTATTCATCTAAAAATGAATTTCCTGAATTATACGATGTTGGTGTTAATAATTATAATCATGAAACCAATGTTGATTATACAAACTACGCAGGTATTGCTACTATTACAAATGCAACAAACTATCCATTAGCGCAAACAAATCGTCTTGATGGCTCTGTTAAAGCATTTAATTTCCAACAAAACGCTTTGCATACTGTTGGCGGTGCAAATGCTTATGATAAAGCTGCTAAAATCAAACTTGATACTACTAAAATGGCACAGGCAACTGATTTAAGATTCTATATGTGCTATGAGGTTGAAAAAGATAAAGATGGAAATTTAGTAAACCAAGTAATCGGTATTAAACTTAAAAATGGCGAAGTTCGTTTCCAAAATGGTTGGAATGATAAGGACGAAAACGGCGAAACAATGAACTCAAAATATTGCCAAAAATGGAATTGGTATAGTTTTGTTGGTAAATCTTATAAACTTTGTTCTGATACTTCAAATATACTTGAAATCACAGAAGAAAATGTAAAAGATATTACAGAGATTGTTGTTTGGAATAGAGTTAATACAGAAGAAATTCAATCGGGTTCACGTCGTAATTACACATATTTTGATAATATTGAATATTTTGTTGGTGAAAACGTAGGTGAAGAAGAAACTACTGCTTCAACTTCTACAACAACCACAACCACCACAACTACTACAACTGTTGTTGAACCATCAGTTCCAACTGAAGATTCATGGGCATTGATGTATGACTGGGAAGAATATACAAGCGCTTCACAAGTTGCAGACATTGTAAAAGCAGGCACACCTGACCAAGCAAAATATCAAACTATTCTTGATATGGCGGATCTTTCAAATGCACAAGCAAATCCAGAGGCTCAAACTAACAAACTTGATGGCTCTACTAGAGCAATTAGATTTGGACAAAACGCATTGCACACTATTACAGGCACAGGCGCTTATGCTCGAGCAGAAAAAATCGTTTTAGATACTGCTAAAATGGCTTCTGCTAAAAATTTAAGATTCTATATGTGCTATACAGTTGAAAAAGACTGGAAAAACGCACTTGTAAACCAAGTAATCGGCATTAAACTTTCTAATGGTGAAGTTCGTTTCCAAAATGGTTGGAATGATGCAGATGCTAACGGCGAAACAATAAATTCAAGACATTATTGTAAATGGAATTGGTACAACTTTGTTGGTAAATCATTCAAACTTTGTACTAAT
>JAZRPX010000171.1:0-2257 GCA_045649445.1 Acutalibacteraceae bacterium
GCGATACCGCAAGTTGCCATACCAACTACTACACGAGTTGCAGCACTGCCTTCACGCAAAATAACGCTGTCTTTCATTTTCTCTCTAATTGCCGCGAGTTCAGCTAAAGATTTCATTTGTTTTCGGTCCTTTCATATTAAAGATTTTTATTTTATTAATTCATATTCTGTTTCAAGACTATTTCGTATATATTCAATAACCTCAAAACTATTCAACGGAACATCATTTCCTAAAACTTCTCTCATTTCACGAGTGTCTACCTCTACGCTGCCTTTTTCATTTTGATGTAAAAACACAAAATCAACTTGTGGCGCGCCGTGAATAAGAGTTATTATTGTTGAAATGATATCTCCGATTGGTGTAAAGTCAATACTATCAGTTTTAAAAACTGCAGTTACACGAGTTCCACAATTTTGCGGATCTTCGCTTTGTTGCACAGAAGAAATGCTAAAACTTCCTCCTGTTTGCTCGGCCGCTTCTTTAAAAAACGGAATTCCAAGCCCAACTTTACGAGTAGTTCTTGTGGTGTAAAACGGATTTGTTACACCTTGCAAGACCTCTCTTGACATTCCACAACCATTGTCATTTATCACAATAGTTAAAATATTATTTCTCTCATTGAGCAAAATCTCAACAAGATTTGCTCCTGCTTTTAACGAATTTTGCGCAATATCAAGAATATTTAACGATAATTCTTTCATTAAAGTTTCCCTTATGACAATATTTCTATTACTGCTTTTCTAATTTTCTCATCTGATAAATTATCTTCAAACTCAAAATAATTTTCTTTATCTCTTATTTTTTCAAGATAATGAGCATCTGAACAATATATTTTCTTCTTGTGTTTTAAAATCTCAAACTTCTCTTCTAAATCAGTTTGCTTTGATTTATCATAAATCTCAACTGTTTTAAAATCAGGAGTTTCAGGAAAAACACCAAGCATTGCGATAATACCATTTGACTCTCTATCAATATGAGCTGGATAACAAATTCCACCAAAATTTTTAACAAGCTCGTAAGCTTCATCAATTGAAATAGTGGTTGCATTGATAAGCAAATGCTCTTCAATTCCTATTTGTTCATCATCACAGTCAAGTATTATCTGCTCACCGAAAATTTCCGACTTGTTTTTTATCTTTATTCTGCGCTCATCAACTGCTTCGCCAAAAGCCAAAGCATTTTCAAGCGTAGGAAAAAGACAAACAATATGAACTTCTTCGGCGGTGGTAAGCTCCATACCGCCAATAGCTACTATGCCATATTTTTCACAAGCGGTAAAAAACGCAGGTAGATTTTTAACAGTGTTATGATCAGTAAGCGCCATAATATTAAGCCCTGCTAAACTACCCATTCCGGCAATATTATTCACAGTCATATCATTATCACCACAAGGCGATAAACAAGAATGAATGTGCAAATCGTAATACAATCTTTGCATTATATCATTTTTGAGAGAGCAACACAGGTTTCAAAAGAAGGCAAACTACTTTTTAAAACATTTATACCTTTTTCTTCAGCAGCTGCCACAAATTCTTCAGAAAGTTGCGCATTTTCACAAACAATTACAACCGACATATTTATAAGCGAAGCCACCGCCAAAACATTTACATTTGTCATAATAGTAACAAAAGCGTTGTTTTCTTCGGCTTTGCCCATTACCCAACTTAAAAGGTCACCACAATAAGCGCCATCAATTTCTCTACTGTCATCAGCGATAACAACAGGGGTAAAAATGTCTAATTCAAGAATTGCTTTAACTGTCAAAGCCCTCATCCTTCTTTTCTTCGAGTTTTTTGAAAAGATAATCCTTCATATTGATAATACAATTATTGATATCAACTCCACGAAGCACTACATCTTCAGCGAACGCTAAACATGTTGGCGCACCGCAAGAGCCACAATCAATTTCAGGTAAATTACTACATACAGTATGAATTTGTTGCATTAACTTCATTGATTCATGCATATTATCAGAAAATTGAGTAATAGGTTTATATTCATGCAAATGCTTAATATAAATATTATCAGGTATATCTTTTGTTTCTGGCCTTGCGCCTGAAACAGGCAAGAATTTACGAAGTGATTGCATTTTAGCTTTTGCAATATAAGGATTTTCAACGGTTAAGATACCACCTACACAACCACTATTACAAGCATTAAGCTCAACAAACTCAAGATCTGGCAATTTACCATTATCAATTTCTTCAAGCACCTGAATAACATTTTCCAAGCCATCAGCTGCCAAATGCTTATCACT
>JAZRPX010000172.1:0-1992 GCA_045649445.1 Acutalibacteraceae bacterium
TTGTATGGAGTTAAATTTATGGATTGGATAGAAATTTTAGTTAATATTTCGGTAAAAGATGTTGATATAGCATCTGATATTTGCACAATGGTTGTGCCTTATGGTTTTTATATTGAAGACTATTCAGAACTTGAAAAAGATGCTTTAGAAATTGCTCATATTGATTTAATTGATGAAGAATTAGTTAATAAATCTCGTGATAAGGCAATTATTCATATATATATTGACCCTGAATCAAATTATAAAGATGCTGTTGACTTTTTGAGTCATCGTTTACAAGCTGAAAACATCAAATTTGAAATTGATACAAATGGTGTTAGTGAAGAAGATTGGGCAAATAATTGGAAAAAGTATTTTAAGCCAACTGAAATCGGTGAGAAACTTCTTATTTTACCTGAATGGGAAGAACAACCAGAAACAGATAGAAAAATTTTAAAAATTGATCCAGGCGCTGCTTTTGGTACTGGTACACATCCAACTACTAAATTGTGTTTAGGTGTGCTTGAAAAGTATATAAAAGAAAATGATCAAGTGCTGGATATTGGAACCGGTTCTGGTATTTTATCAATTGCTTCAATGCTTTTGGGCGCAAGCTCTGCTTTTGGTGTTGATATTGATGCACTCGCAGTTAAAACAGCTATTGAAAATGGCGCTAAAAATAAGTTTTATGAGCCAGAATACAAAATGGTTAATGGTGATTTAGCTGATAAAGTTAGTGGTAAATATGATGTTTGTATTGCAAATATTGTTGCAGATATAATCATTAAACTTTGTGATGATATTGAAAATTATATTGTTGATAATGGTATTTTTATCACATCGGGAATTATTGATACAAGAGTTGATGAAGTAATTGAAAAACTTCAAAAATCCAACTTCGAGATTATCGAAAAACTAACTGAAAAAGGTTGGTATTGTATCATTTCAAAATATGTAGGAGATAATTTATGTTAGTATATGAAGAGCAAAAACAACGTCTTATTAGTTTTGAATCAGAGCTAGAAGATTTGAAAGATGCTTTAAATTTAGTTATCGTTGAAAAAGAGGTTGCCGAGTTAGAACAACAAGCAACCAAAGATGGTTTTTGGGATGATGTTGAAAACTCGCAGAAAATTCTTAAAAAAACAAGTAATTTAAAAGCAATTATAAAAGGTTATAATGATTTAAAATCTTGTTATGAAGATACTCTAGTGCTTATTGAAATGGCAGATGAAGAAGAGGATGAATCTTTATTAGAAGAAGTTGTAGAAAGCATTGATAAATTTATAGCAGATTATGAAACAATGCGTCTTTCAACACTTTTAAATGGTGAGTATGACGCAAATAATGCGATTTTGACATTTCATGCAGGCGCAGGTGGAACAGAAGCTCAAGACTGGGTTGAAATGATATTTAGAATGTATACTCGTTGGGCAGAGCGCCATGGTTTTACTGCAAAAACACTTGATTATCTTGATGGCGATGATGCAGGGCTTAAGAGCGCAGTAATGCTCGTAGAAGGAGTTAACGCTTATGGCTATTTAAAGAGTGAAATGGGCGTTCATCGTCTTGTTCGAGTTTCTCCTTTCGACTCTTCAGGCAGACGTCATACATCATTTGCTTCACTTGAAGTTATGCCTGAAATCAATGATGATATTGATATTGATATCAACCCTGCAGATTTGAGAGTTGATACATTCCGTGCTTCAGGAGCCGGCGGTCAGCACGTTAATAAAACTTCATCTGCAATAAGAATTACACATATTCCAACAGGAATAGTTGTTGCTTGTCAAAACGAGCGTTCTCAACATCAAAACCGTGACCAAGCAATGAAAATGCTTAAATCAAAATTATTTGAGATTAAAGAAAGAGAACATCTTGATAAAATTGAAGATATCAAAGGTGTTCAAAAAGAAATCGCTTGGGGCTCTCAAATTCGTTCTTATGTGTTTATGCCTTATACATTAGCAAAAGACCATAGAACATCTTTTGAAAATGGTAACATTAATGCAG
>JAZRPX010000173.1:0-7080 GCA_045649445.1 Acutalibacteraceae bacterium
CCACCCTGCTCACAAATGGCGTTTGTTCGGTCATACAGAAAATGCATCAAGTAAAATTTCCCTCGCTTTACAAAACAGAGTTTATGTTTTGGGCTTTGTTATGCGTTTCAATCATTCTATTGGTAACGTATAAGACAAAAGGAGATAATCATACAAATCTCAAAATTAGTTTGCTTGGCACCGCATCAGGTATTGCCAACTGTCTGGCTAATTACATTGTGTTATATCTTTCTGCAACAGAAAATGCATCTGTACTATTTCCAATCGTTGCCATAGCAAACATTATAGCCGTTTGGATAATCGGAATTTTATTTTTTAAGGAAAGATTGAGATTACTGCAAACCATCGGTTTGTTCATAGGTATAATTTCAGTTGTTTTGTTAAAAATCTAAATAAATATCCACCTGCAAGTGTGAAGTGGAATTGCTAATTTTTTTCATACAACGTATCCTTTAAAAAGAGCCAACTCTCTTATCTCGAGAGTTGGCTCTTTGCTATCGTGTTTTCAATTTGTCTGCCTTCGTGGTTTATGTGGAAATTGTTTGTTAAAATAAGTTTTGAAATCGGTAGGATTTCATAGCCATCAGCAATAAGTTTTTCAAGTATAATCGGCAACGCCTTTGGTGTATGTTTCGCAGCATTGTGAAAAAGCACAATATCGCCTTGCTTTACATTATTCAACACCCCATCAACGATTTTTTCTACTGTATAATCCTCACGCCAATCCCGACTGTCAACGAATGTTATGAAAGTAAATTTTTAAAAACTTTAAAATTATATTAAAATATATGAAAAAACACCCGCTTTTAAGCAGGTGTTTTTTTAATGTATAGTGTATTATCAAAATCTTATTGATGTGGTGAAAATGTACTCATGTATTCTGATTTTGTCAAGTTTTAGGGTTTTCTATAAAATTCTTTGTGTTCTTTAAAATATTTCAAATCGTCTTTTGGGGTTATACCATATTTTTTCTTATATGCCCTATAAAATGTTGAATAATGATTAAACCCTGATAGAAAAGAAATTTTTTCAACAGAAAGATTCGAGGTGGCTAATAATTCTTCTGCTTTTTTAAGTCTTAATCCTGTTATATATTCTAAAAATGTAAAAGAAGACATATTTTTAACAATCTTATTTATTGTTGAAGCCGAAATATCAAACTTTTCTTCTAAAAACGAGAGTGTAAGATTTTCTGCAAAATGGTTTGTAATATAGTGCATTACATTCACACTTATATTATCACTTATCGCCAATCCATCATTAAAATGCTTGTTACATTCAAAATATAATTGCGAAAGAATAAATTTCACATGTGATACCACATGAAAATAACTATATGATTTATTTATTACATATTTTAGCGATGCAAACGCTTGTAAACCATCGCAATTTTTATATTTTTTTACATCTGCAACTCTTTGGTTATCTGGCAGTTCATCAAAAGGTAATAAAACTTCTTTATAATTAAACTCGTTTTTAAAAATTGTTGGCATAAACGCTATGCAAATATAATCAAAAAAGCCTTTTTCATTCTGCTTTAAATAAAGCGATTTGTGAGGAGGTGCAAAGCATAGGCAATTATCGTCTAAACTTAAAATCTCGGCTCCGTTGATAACAGAAAAATCGCCTTTGATTTTATAAATCATTTTATAATAAGACTTGTATGTATTGCTGAAATATTCAGATTGAAGAGCAAAATCTTCTTCGGTGTTTAATTCTTCTTCAAATTTTACTCTATAACGAAACACAAACAACTCATCAATAGAAAAGTGTTTTTTAATCATTGATACCACCACCTTAAATTTATTTTAACATAAAATTACGAAAAACGCAATGATAAATTATTAGATTTGCAATTGATTTCAAATGATTGCAATGTTATAATTTTCTTAACAAAAACAAGGAGTGATTTTATGTTTAAAAAGATTTTAAGTGTTACATTAAGTTTGGTAATTATTTTTTCTGTCTTTGCAGTTGATTTTTCGGTTGCAAATGCAGAAGAAACTTTAAAAAACGAAACTTTTTTCGATAGAGTTAGAGATGACTACGACCTTGTTTGGTCTGATGAATTTAACGATGATGTTCTTGACCTTACTAAGTGGACATATGATGTAGATTGTCGCAGAAACTCTGAACTACAATATTACACTGGTGTAGAAGGGGATAATTTGCAGTTCGATGGAGAAAATGCAGTTATCGTTCCACAGGTTGAAGAATATGTTGCTTCAGATGGTAGAAAGTTTAAATACACCTCTGCAGAAATTTCAACTCAAGGCAGGCAGGCGTGGAAATACGGATATTTTGAAATTAGAGCAAAACTTTCTTGCGGTCAAAATGTGGTTCCTGCTATTTGGATGATGGGTTATGATTATTCAACGGGCGGTTGTGACTGGCCATATTCAGGCGAGATTGATATTATGGAGCGCCTTACTCATGATAAAGCGATAGAATCAAAATTACACCATTCTCCATACGGACAAAAAACTCACAAAGTAACATCAATAGGTGGACAAAGTTTTGACCACAAAATAAACGAAGAATTCCATAATTATTGGCTTTATTGGACAGATAAATATATGATTGTTGGTGTTGATGACCAAATGAACCGAATTGTTGACATTACAACGCCAGAACTTTCACAATCTTTTAGAACATACGACCATTGGCTTTTATTAAATGTTGCTTTAGGTATGTTTGCAAAACCTGTTAATGAAGCAGAAGAAGACCAATGGAAAATGTGGATTGACTATGTTAGAGTTTATCAATTAACAGATGATACATTGTATGACAACTATCAAGCATTCCATTGTATGGATTTAAAACATAACGGTGCTGACCAAGGTGGTAGCAGAGGAGCCGCTACTTATAAAGGTGAATCAAATCTTACCTTTACAATGCAAGATGAGTTAACTCCTGGCAAATATGATGTTTATACTGAAATCGACAATAACAAAGCAGGTATAGACGCTTATATCAATAATGTTAAAACAAGCGAAATCAAAGCAGTAGACCATGGCAAAGCAGTTGGTAATCAAGCTTATGTTGGTTCGGTTGATTTGCAAGATAAAAGCATGTTTGACATTACATTTAAAGCAAAAGATGGTTCTTCAGTTACTGCAGAAAAACTTATTTTTATTAAAACTGATAACAACAAAACAACACCAATTGTTGTTAATAAAGAACAATGTTCTGATGTTTCTAATTATTATGAAGTAAGCAATGAAACTCAGTTACACACAGCCGCAAGTAAGATTTTACCAGGTGGTACAATTAAACTTCAAAGTGATATTAATTTGACCAAAACAATACCATTTTTTGAAGGCTGTACAGTTGATTTGAACGACCACAAAATAACAGTAAAAGGCGGTAAACTTGTTGTTACTTCAGATGAAATTACTGTTCAAAATGGTAAAGTTTTAGTTCCTAATGGTTCAAACAACTTTATTTTTACCTCTTCAAATTATCACGAAGCCAAAGCAAAATTAATTGATGTTGATGTTACACTTGATGCTTCAAACTGGGGTTCGTTATTTAACCACGATTACGGCTCTATTTTTCCAACTTGTTATAATTGTACATTTACTCACACAACAAACACTTCTAATTCAAATATTTTTAGAATCATAAGCGACAATGCAGTTTTCGACAATTGTACTTTTAATCTTAACGGCAGAAATGCATTCTTGATGAAAAACAATAAACAACTTGTGTTTAATAATTGTGTTTTAAATGACGCTTATAATGTTTTTTATTCAAACAGTGCATTAACAAGCGGCGAAATCAAACTTAGCAACACAACAATTAACAATTTAACTGCTCTTTCAAACTATACAGAAAATTCAAGTTTCTTTAGTTTGGCTACAAATAACGTTTTAAGAGATGCAAACGGTGTAGAAGTTACTGATTACACTAATATGTCAGGCAATTATACGATTAGTTGTAATCATAATTTTGTTGATGCTTCTTGTGAAATGCCTAAACATTGTGAGTATTGTAATTTGTCAGAAGGCAATACGCTTGGACATAATCCTACTACTGTAACAACCCCTTCGGATTGCGTTTATAAAGGTAGTGTTAAGTCGGTTTGTACAATCTGTGATGAGACTTTGAGTGAAGAAACACTGCCAGTAGCAGACCATAATTATGTAAAAGTGCAAACCATTGAACCTACTTGTAGAAAAACTGCTTATCACTTGTGGGAATGCAGTGAATGTGGAATGCAACAACAACGCTCATACAATGGCGATGGCAAAACTTATCATCTTCCACACAACTTTGATGAGTCGCAGGTAACAGTTGTAGAATCAACCTGTTCACTTCGTGGTTACACTCAAAATCATTGTCTTGTTTGTGATAGAGATTATAAAACTTATAACACATATCTGCTTGACCACGAATATACAGAAACTATTAATGCAGATGAAGGATATATTCTTTATGACTGCATAAACTGTGATAATAGTTATACACTGGAATTTGATGCCTGTGTGCATGAGCCACTCGATGGTGCAAGCGTTATAGTAAATCCTACTTTAAGTAACCAAGGATACACAGTTAATGTTTGTAAAATTTGTGAGCAAGAATTTAAAACAGATTTTGTTCCAGCTTTAAATGAAAATTTATCGCTTGACCTTAATACTCTTAAAGGTGCTTCGATACGACTTAACGATAAAACTGGTTTGCGTTTTTACACCGAAGTTGACCAAGACGAAGTAGGAAGATTGAGAAATCTTGGTTGTACCGTTGAACTTGGTACGCTTATTGCTCCAAAAGATAATCTTTCAGGAAAAGATTTAACCTTTGATTTAGATGAAGGCAAATTTGTCAGCGTTAAATATGAATCAAAAAATTATTATTCCGATACTTCAACAGGATTTTCTGGAATTGTTGGTTCAATTGTAAATATTAAAGAATCAACTGCAAGTAATAAAGATAGTGGCAATATTGCCAGAGAGTTTGTTGCTCGTGGTTATGCTAAAATCACTGATAGCACAGGTGAAACAATTACTATTTATGCTGATTATAATAAAGAAGAATCACGTTCGCTTGCTTTTGTTTCTTATATGATTAAAAATGATAGCGATGAGTTCTCAAAAGATATTTATGCTGAATTTGTTGAAAAAATAGAGTTTTGGGCAAGTAAATATTATCTTGATAAAGACCCAACTGTTGATGATAGATGGTAATCAATAAAGATTACGAGATTTGCAATGCAAATTTATCAGAAACGCAATTGTATTAAATAAAAAGTAATGTTATTATTAATTTGTAATAAATTTTTAGGAGGTTTGTGATGAAATTTGAAAATTTAAAAATTGAATTTGAAAAGTATTGTTCTGTTGATGTAATTGCTTCTTCTTTTGAAGAACCAACAGAAAAACCAACTGAACCTACAACAAAATATGACCCTTATGCTGATGATAAGTGGTAAAAACAATTAAAAATATATTTTAAGGAGAAAAAGAAAATGAAAAAAATACTTTCTATTTTATTAGCAATCGTTATGCTATTGTCAGTTGTAACAACTTCTGCTATTGTAGCTTCGGCAGAAGATGTTTACTGCTACATGGCAGCATCGGGTTCAATAGGCAATGTTTTAGATGGTATGAAGTACACTTCCGAGACTTATGCAACTGCAGAAGATGCTTTAAACGCAGCATTTGAAGATTTTGCATCAGTTATAGGTGGTAGAGGTGACAGAAGAATTTGTTTGGCAAAAGATATTACTCTTACAACTCCTCTTGCGCCAAAACCTTCTGTGAAAAAAGCGTCTCATCTTGAACTTAACGGTCATACAATTACTTACGCTCCTACAAGTGAGCATGTAAATACAAGCGCTATTACAATTGATAATAATTATATTAGCAAATTTATTGTATATTCAAGCAAAGGTGTAAACGCTGACAGTCCTTATACATTTGTAAACGGTGGTAATGCAAACTTTTTTAGCACTGGTTTAACTGGAGATGCTTTTGCGTTTTATGGTAGTTTTAAGGCAGATTTTAATCTTAATGAACTTTATGTTTCTGGTCCTACAACAATTTATGGTAATGTAACTACAAAAGCTTTAAACTGTAATGCAGGTCTCACTGTGAACGGTAATGTTACAACAGATGCTTTTTGGGCAGGTAATGCAACAGTTACAGTTAATGGTGACTATACTTGTAAAGGCAGAAGTTTCCCACAAAACACATTAAAAGTTACTGGCGACATTTATGCAAACACAGCATCAGGCCATGGTAACACATTCAAAGTTACAACTTCATCATCAATCATTGTTGGTGGCAATGCTTATCTTAATTGTAAATCAGGCGGAAACCTATTTGATGGTACTCCAAAAGCATTTACAGTTGCAGGTACAACAACTTTAACTGGTGCTCCTGCAAATGTTACTTTAAGAAACGCAACTTTAACTGGTGGTCTTATTAACAACACAACAAATAATGCAACAGTAAATGTTGATGATTCTGTGTTTATTGGTAGTGCAACTGAAGAAGAAAGTTCAAGCACAACAACCACTACTACAACAACCACTACTACAACAACCACAACAACTACTACAACTACAACAACAGTTCCAGAAGAGCCATCTGAAGAAGAAACTTCTACAACAACTACAACTGTTCCTGAAGAAAGTTCTTCTGCTACTCCAGAAGAGCCAGGCACTGTTTATTGCTACATTGCAAAAAAATCATCATTAAGCGATGTTTATAACAATATGAAATACACATCTGATGATTATGAAACCGTAAACTTGGCGCTTAATGCTGCATTTGAAGATTTTGCAGCAACAATAGGTGGTAGTGGCGATTATAGAATTTGTTTGGCAAAAGATATTACTCTTACAACTCCACTCAATCCACAACCAAGCGTTAAAAAAGCTACTCATTTACATCTTAATGGTTATGCATTAAAATATCTTCCTTCAAGTGCAAATGTAAATACAAGCGCAGTTACAATTGATAGTGCATATTTCAGCGCACTTAACATTTACGGTACTGCTAAAGAAGATGGTGCCCCAACTATTGTAAATGGTGGTAACGAATACAAGTCGGATCGTAGCCATGTCGTTCTGTGAGC
>JAZRPX010000174.1:0-8196 GCA_045649445.1 Acutalibacteraceae bacterium
CTCATGTGCAGGTTGTGCTGAAACATCATATGCTCGTCTTATCACTCAATTGTTTGGTGACAGAATGTAGATCTCTAACGCAACAGGTTGTTCTTCAATCTGGGGTGGTCCTGCTGCTACTTCACCATACACAGTAAACAAAGAGGGTAAAGGTCCTGCTTGGGCTAACTCATTGTTTGAAGATAACGCTGAGCATGGTTATGGTATGTATCTTGGTCAAAAAGCTCTTCGTGAAAATCTCATTGCTAAAGTTGAAGAAATGATGGCTTCTGATAAAGCTTCTGATGAATTTAAAGCTGTAGCTCAAGCTTATCTTGATACTAAAGATGATAGCGAAGCTAATAAGAAAGCTACTGCAAATCTCGTTTGTGCTCTTGAAGGTGCTGCAAATGAAGGTTGTCTAACTGCTAAAGAGATTCTTGAACAAAAAGAATACCTCAACAAAAAATCAGTTTGGATCTTCGGTGGTGACGGTTGGGCATATGATATCGGCTTCGGCGGTGTTGACCATGTTCTTGCTTCTGGCGAAGATGTAAACATTATGGTATTTGATACTGAGGTTTACACAAACACTGGTGGTCAAGCCTCTAAAGCTTCTAATATTGGTCAGGTGGCTCAATTTGCTGCTGCTGGTAAAGCAATCAACAAGAAGAGTCTTTCTGAAATTGCTATGTCTTACGGCTATGTATATGTAGCACAAATTGCTATGGGTGCTGATATGAATCAAACTCTTAAAGCAATTCGTGAGGCAGAAGCTTATCCAGGTCCATCACTCATTATTGGTTACGCTCCTTGTGAGATGCACTCAATCAAGGGTGGTATGGTAAATTGTCAAGCTGAAATGAAGAAAGCTGTTGATTGTGGTTACTGGAATATGTTCCGTTTCAATCCAGCTCTTAAAGCAGAAGGCAAAAATCCATTTGCTATGGATTCAAAAGCTCCTACAACAAGTTATAAAGACTTTATTATGAACGAAGCAAGATATTCATCACTTACTCGTTCATTCCCAGAGCGTGCAGAAGAATTATTTGATAAAGCAGAAAAAGCTTCTGTTGAAAAATATAATCATCTTCTCCGTCTTGGCGATTTATATGGTCAAAAATAATTTGATTTGAAATTTAAAAACTCTCTATGGAAAATAGAGAGTTTTTTTATTTTTTAAAATGTAAAGAAAAATTAACAAAACATCTTGAAAAAATAAAGTGAAGTTGTTATAATCAAATTAAAAGCAATATAAAAGCAACTGCAAGTTGCGAAAAGTTCAAACTTATATTGATTGAATTTGCTTTTTAAAATTGTTATTATGTAATAGTAATAGTTATAATTGTAATAATAATTATTATAAAAGTTTTTAAGGAGCGATTTAATGACTATTGGTGAAAAAATTACTCATCTTAGAAATGTAGCAAATATTTCCCAAGAAACTCTCGCTGAAAAGTTATCTGTTTCTAGACAGTCTGTTTCTAAATGGGAAATGGATCAAGCATTACCTCAAATTGATAAAGTTTTGCAACTTTGTGAACTTTTTAAGGTTTCTACTGATGAACTTTTGTACGATAAAATTCATATAAAAAGAACTAAAACAGGAGAGAATCGTAAAAATAAATATTTTGGCACCGATGGATTTAGAGGCGAAGCAAATTTGAATTTAACTTCAATGCAAGCTTATAAGGTCGGTAGATTTTTGGGTTGGTATTATTCATCTACACTTTCGGGTTGTAATACAAGTGGTTACAAGCCAAAAATTGTTATTGGTAAAGATACTCGTCGTTCAAGTTATATGCTTGAATATTCAATTGTTGCAGGTATAACTGCATCAGGCGCCGATGCATATATGCTTCATGTTACAACAACTCCGAGTGTTTCATATGTTACTCGTCAAGACGAATTTGATTGTGGTATTATGATTACCGCTTCTCACAATCCTTTTTATGATAATGGTATTAAAATCATTAATAAGTATGGTGAAAAGTTAGATGATGATACAACTGCTTTAATAGAAGCGTATCTTGATGGTGATTTAGAAGAGTTGGGCGTTTGTGGTGATGATTTACCTATTGCTCATCGTGAAAGAATCGGTTGTATTGTTGACTATGTTTCTGGTAGAAACAGATATGTTGGATATTTGATTTCAGTTGCATCAAATTCTTATAAAAACTTAAGGATTGGTCTTGATTGTGCTAATGGTGCTTCTTGGATGATTGCAAAGGCGGTTTTTGATGCGCTTGGTGCTCAAACTGTTGTTATTGGTAATCAACCTGATGGTCTTAACGTAAATAGAGATTGTGGTTCAACTCATATTGAAAAACTTTGTGAACTTGTTAAAACTAATCATTTAGATGTTGGTTTCGCTTTTGATGGTGACTGTGACAGATGTATTGCCGTTGATGAGAACGGCAATGAAATAAATGGTGATAAGATGATGTTTATTTTGGCAAATCGTCTTAAATCACGAGGAATGCTTAATAAAAATACAGTTGTTGCAACGGTTATGTCTAACAGTGGGTTCTTTTCTTCTTTAAAAAATGTAGGAATCGACTGTGAACAAACTAAAGTAGGCGATAGATTTGTTTATGAATGTATGCAGAATAATGATTATTCATTAGGTGGTGAAGAATCAGGGCATATTATTCTTAAAAAGTATGCTACAACAGGCGATGGTTTGTTAACTGCTATTATGCTTGCAGAAGAAATGTGCGATAGAAAATCATCTTTGTCAACTTTATCAGAAGGTGTTACTCTTTATCCACAGCATTTAATCAATTTAAGAGTAAAAGATAAAAGCGCTGCAAGAAATGATATAGAAGTTCAAAATGAAATTAAAATAGTTGATGAACTTATTAATGGTAATGGTAGAGTTTTAATTCGTGAAAGCGGAACAGAACCTGTTGTTCGTGTTATGGTTGAAAGTGAAACCGATGAATTATGCAAAGAATATGCAGAAAGAATAGCAGATGTTATTAAGAAAAGAGGTCATTGCTGTGAATAAATTAGTTAAAACAAAAGATTTATATGATTGTAACGTTCCATATTTAAAAGAGTTGTTTAACTCTTGCGAATTTCCTTGGGAAATGTTAAGTAAAATCAAGGAATTATGCAAAGATTTAGTTGAAAATGGTATTGAAGGTTTTACTGAAATCAAACCAGGTGTTTTAGTGGGAGAGAATGTTACGATTGCTGAAACCGCAACTATAATTGCTCCTGCTATCATTGGTCATAATACAGAGATTAGACCTGGCGCTTATATAAGAGGAAATGTTATTACAGGTTCTGGTTGTGTTATAGGTAATTCCTCAGAATTTAAAAATTGTATTTTGCTTGATAACGTTCAAGTGCCACATTATAATTATGTTGGTGACTCTGTTCTTGGGAATAAAGCTCATATGGGAGCAGGTTCAATTTGTTCTAATTTGAAATCAGATGGTAAGAATATTGTTATTCACGGCGAAACTGAAATTGAAACTGGTCTTCGAAAAATCGGTGGTATTTTAGCTGATTATGCAGATGTTGGTTGTGGGTGCGTTATTAATCCAGGAACTGTTATTGGCAAGAAAACCTCGGTTTATCCATTAACTGCTTTGCGTGGCGTTATTCCTGCAAATTGCATTGTTAAATCATTAGATAATATTGTTTTAAGGAGAGATTAATTATGAATTTTATTACAACAAAAACTTATGATGAATTAAGCAAAAAAGCAGCTGAACTTATTGCAGCTCAAATTCTTGTAAAACCAAACTGTGTTTTAGGTCTTGCTACTGGTTCTTCACCGGTTGGAACTTATAAAGAACTTATTAAGAAAAATAAAGAAGGAATTATTGATTTTTCAACAGTTACTAGTGTTAATCTTGATGAATATGTAGGACTTGACGGTACTAATGATCAAAGTTATCGCTATTTTATGAATGATAATCTTTTTAGCCATGTTAATATTGATATTAATAAAACCTATGTACCTAATGGTTGCGCTTCTGATCTTAAAAAAGAAGGCGAAGCTTACGATAAACTTATCAAAGATTTAGGTGGTATTGATCTTCAGCTTTTAGGTATTGGTCTTGATGGTCATATAGGTTTTAATGAACCTGATGATGTGTTTGTTAAAGAAACTCATGAAGTAGTTTTAGATGAATCTACTATTGAAGCAAATGCTAGATTTTTTGATGATATTAATGATGTTCCTAAAACTGCAATTACAATGGGTATGATGTCAATAATGCAAGCAAAGAAGGTTTTGCTAGTTGCTAATGGCGCTGCAAAAAAAGATATAGTTGAAAAAGCGTTTTTTGGACCTGTTGATCCTAAAGTACCTGCTTCTATTTTGCAATTACATCCTGATGTAACTGTTATTTATAGTGAAAATTAAATATTTGCATAAAAAAAGCTTTCTCTTTTTAGAGGAAGCTTTTTTGTTCGTTAATTATTTCTTCAAGAGCATATTCTGCAGTTAAAATAGAAGTATTTGATACTAATAGAGATATTTCTTTTTCACTTGCACAAATTAGCAAAATTTCTATATTAAGTGTACAAAATTTATCAAACAGTAGCGAAAGTAATGAAGAGCTATTTGAGTTTTTCGCAGATAGAATTATTTTTGAATTTGTTGCGCAAACAGAAAACCTTAAATCAGAATATTCATGCTTTAATTCAGTTAATATTTTTACTGCTTTTTTTAGCTCGCAATCTTTGATAGTAAAAGAAAGCTGAGTATTAAAAGTGTGGGTAAGTGGTCTTGAAATCATATCAATTTCAATATTTTCAAGAAAAAACCTGCTGAAAAGCAGTGATAAAAAACATGTTTCAGCAGGTATTTTATATACATTTATTTGAGTAACGTCTTCTTTAATTTTAAAAGAAAGTTGTTCCAATTAAAATCCTCCAAAGAAATTATTTGTCAGCTAGCAAGTCAGACATTGTGAAAATTCCTTTGTTTTGTTGTTTTAAGAAAATAGAAGCATTTACAGCTCCAACAGCAAATATTTCTTTGCTTCTAGCAGAGTGGGAAAGTTTAACGATTTCATCTCTGCCTGCGAAAATAATTTCGTGTTCACCAACGATTGTGCCACCACGGATTGCGTGCATACCAATTTCTTTTTTTGGTCTCTTTATTCTTTTTGAATGACGATCATATTCGTAAGAATATTCATTGTTAAGTGTTTCATTGATAGCATCAGCAAGCATTATAGCAGTTCCTGAAGGTGCATCGATTTTTTGATTATGATGCGCTTCAATAATTTCGATATCAAAATCATCTGAAAGCACTGCAGTCGCTTTTTTTGCAAGTTCTGCCAAAAGATTAACACCTAATGACATATTATAAGTAAAGAAAATAGGAATTTCTTTTGAAGCATTATTGATTTTATCAATATGCTCTTTGCAAAGACCTGTAGTAGCAATCACTGTAGGCACTTTGTTGTCGGTAGCAAAGTTCAGCATATCTTCAAGTGCTGATGGATGAGAAAAATCAATAATAACATCAATTTTTTCATTTATATCATTGTAAGTGTTATAAACAGGGAAGTCAGAGTATTTTTCGCCAACAGGGTCAATACCTGCAACTATTTTGCAATTATCGCGTTTTGAAACACACTCAGCAATAACCTTGCCCATTTTACCACAAGCGCCAACAAGAAGTATATTAGTCAAAAGTTACACATCCTTTGTGTTGATAGAATTATTTTACTAAACCGTGTTTTTTGAGTGAATTATAAAGTTTTTGTCTGTTTGCTTCTGTAGGTCTCACAAGTGGTAATCTACAAGGGCCAACTTCCATACCCATCATATTCATTGCTTCTTTAACAGGAGTTGGATTTACTTCACAGAACAAATTGTTTATAAGTTCAAGATATTCAAGTTGTAATTTAAGTGATTTTTCAATATTTCCGTCTAAAAATTCTTGACAAATATCATGAGCTTCTTTAGGGCAAACGTTTGACAATACTGAAATTACGCCTTTTGCACCAAGTGCCATAATAGGGACGATTTGGTCGTCATTGCCTGAATAAATCTGTAAATCATCACCACAAAGCTCAGCAATTTTAGCGATTTGTGAGATGTTGCCTGAAGCTTCTTTGATTGCAACTATATTCTTATGCTCTGATAATTTTTTGCAAGTTTCAGGAGTAATGTTAAGACCTGTTCTTGAAGGAACAGAGTAAAGAATAATTGGAATGTTAACTCTATCGGCTATGTAATTATAGTGAGCGATTAAACCCTCTTGAGAAGTTTTGTTGTAATAAGGTGTAACTAACAAAAGAGCATCAGCGCCAACTTCTTCTGCATACATAGATAACTCAGCAGCAAAATAAGTTTCGTTAGAACCTGTGCCAGCAATTACAGGAATTCTTTTATTTACATAGTCAACAGTGAATTTAATAACGTCTTTATGTTCTTGATGAGACATTGTAGCACTTTCACCTGTAGTACCACAAATAATAATAGCATCAGTTTTGTTTTCGATTTGAAAATCAATAACTTCTTTTAATTTTTCATAGTTAACCGAACCATCATCGTACATTGGAGTGATAATAGCAACACCGGCACCAGTGAAAACAGTTTTTTTCATAATATCAAAACCTTTCTGAAAAATTAATCCATATAGCCCTTAGCTGTAAGAAGTTCAGCCATAAGAAGCGCGCCACCTGCAGCACCTCTTAATGTGTTATGTGAAAGACAAACAAATTTATAATCATATTGAGTGTCTTCTCTGAGTCTACCAATAGAAACAGCCATACCATTTTCATTCATACGATTGAGTTTAGTTTGTGGCATATTATCTTCTTCGTAATAATATAAGAAGTGTTTAGGAGCTGAAGGAAGTTCTAACTCTTGAGGAACAGAAGAGAAGTTTCTCCAAATTTCGATCATTTCTTCTTTTGTTGGTTTCTTTTCAAAATTTACAAACACAGCACCCATATGACCGTTTGAAACAGGAACTCTTAAGCATTGAGCAGTAAAGTTTGGAGCAGTAGCAGGAACGATTTCTTCGCCTTCGATTTTACCCCAAATTTTAAGTGGTTCTTGTTCTGATTTTTCTTCTTCGCCACCGATGAATGGGATTACGTTATCAATCATCTCAGGCCAAGTATCAAAAGTTTTACCTGCACCAGAGATAGCTTGATATGTACAAACTAAAACATCTTTAACACCAAATTTTTCGTGTAATGGGTAAAGAGCAGGGACATATGATTGTAATGAACAGTTAGATTTAACTGCCACGAAACCTTTTTTAGTACCTAAATGTTTTCTTTGTGCTTCAATAATTTCAGCATGTTCATGATTGAGTTCAGGAACAATCATAGGAACGTCACTTGTGCCTCTATGAGCAGAGTTGTTAGAAATAACAGGACATTCGTGTTTAGCATATTCGATTTCAAGTGCTTTGATTTCATCTTTTTTCATATCAACAGCGCAGAAAACAAAATCAACTATAGATGTGATTTCATCAATATCAGCAGTTGCATCAAAGATAACTAAATCTTTCATTGATTCTGGCATTGGCTCTTCAAGCGCCCAACGATTGCCAACAGCTTCTTTGTAAGTTTTACCTTTTGAACGAGGAGAAGCAGCTAAAGCAACAACTTCATACCAAGGATGATTTTCAAGCAATACAGCAAAACGCTGACCAACCATGCCTGTAGCACCAACAATACCAACTTTATACTTTTTCATAAAAAAATCCTTCCTATCTATATAAATCTTATAAAAATCTCTTGTAAATTTTTGAAAAATGCAATATAATATAAGTCAAAAGTTCGAAAAACAACCAAATTACCCGATTATATAAATCATTTTCGATATATTTTATCACAATATGAAAGGAATGTCAATATGAGAAAGCAGGATTTTTATTACAATTTACCCGAAGAATTAATTGCTCAACACCCTGCAGAAAAGCGAGAAGAATCAAGGTTGATGTTGCTTGATAAACATACTGGCAAAATTGAACATAAACATTTTTATAATATTATCGATTATTTAAGAGAAGGAGATTGTCTTGTATTAAATAATACAAAGGTAATTCCTGCTCGAATTTATGGTACTCGTGTTGATACAGGCGCTATCGTTGAATTCTTGCTTTTGAAGAATTTAGGCGATGACAGGTGGGAGTGTCTAGCAGGACCTGGCAAGAAAAATATATAAAGAACGAGTCGCAGAGAATGGATATCTACAAAAAGATAGCGCACATCGAGTGTGCCGAGG
>JAZRPX010000175.1:0-3224 GCA_045649445.1 Acutalibacteraceae bacterium
AGACCGCTTGGCCTCCGACTTGCCTGTAAGGGCGTTGAACATGGTGGTTTTGCCTGAGTTCGGGTTACCTGCTAGTGCGATTCTCATTCTGTCTTCTCCTTAAATTTACGACAAAGTTAGTTTTCGCTAACTGATTTGTAAAAAACAAGCAGTCAGCCGTTTGTCATTACCTTTTATTCAACCGTAATGGCGCTGGCCAACTGGTTATCAATGTTGTATCTTGCGTCTTTGATAGATACTATGCAACTGCTTTTGAGATTCGAAACCACAGTAATCGCTTCGCCCGAGTAGCACCCAAGCGAAAACAAAAACGCATTTAATTCTTCATCATCAGTATCAATATCCTTGATGATATATTCTTTTCCTTCTTCTACTTGTTTTAAGTTCATTTCGTCACCATTTATCCAAACGATTAGTCTAGGCTAACCGCTATGTTTAATTTAAAAGTTAGTTCTCACTAACTCTACTATATTATACTTATTTTTTTCGCCTTTGTCAAGCGAATTTACTAATTTTGTCAATTTTGGATAAATTGATAAAACATTTAGGATTTATTTTATATATTTTTATATTATATATAATTATATAATATTATTCCTATTATAATGTCGGGAAAACTTTGAAGTTGTTTTCTGCCTACTTGTGTGATATACTTATTATACTAAAACCAAAAGGAGAAAAATTATGGAGTTTGGTGGATTTCAAAAACTTACATTGCTTGATTTTCCGCAAAAGGTGGCGTGTATCCTTTTTACAAAAGGGTGCAATATGCGTTGTCCGTTTTGCCACAACAACACTCTCGTGACCACGCCTACAAAAGCAGAGAATATAGATGAATCAGAAGTGCTCGAGTATTTGCAAAAACGCACCGGCATACTCGAAGGAGTTGTAGTCACCGGCGGCGAGCCACTTCTTCACAATTCACTAGGCGAATTCTTGAAAAAAGTTAAAGATTTGGGCTACGCTGTTAAACTTGACACAAACGGCACCTATCCTGACAAACTTATCAAACTCGTAAACGATGGCCTTGTGGACTATGTGGCTATGGATATCAAAAATAGTTTTGAAAAATACGCCGAAACTTGTGGTACACAAGATATAGTGGTTGAAGACATACAAAAAAGTATCGATTTTCTCATAAATGGCGAGATTGACTATGAATTTCGCACCACAGTTGTACAAGGACACCACACTCCAGAGGATATTGAGAAGATTTCACTAGCAATAAAAGGGGCAAAAAAGTACTTTTTGCAGAACTTTGTGGACTCTGGAGACACTATAAAAGGTGGTCTTTCGGCAGTTTCAACAGAAACGATGGCGCAAATGTGTGCAGTTTCAACAAACAATGTAAATTTTTGCGAAATTCGATAAAATTTTTTAAAAATAAATACAATATATTGTGTTTTTTCTCTTGACAAGACACAAAATATGCCGTATAATGTATTTGCTCGCATAAGAGAAAAGATAAAATATATATATCATTTTTGCGGTATAATAATAAAAATAGGAGGAAATCACAATGTATAATGTTGTAAAAAGAGACGGGAAACTCGTAGATTTTAACATTAAGAAAATCAGCGAAGCCATTTCCCAAGCATTTGACGCATGTCAAAAAGAGTATAATCAAGATATCATCGACTTTTTAGCGCTAAAAGTTACTGCAGATTTTGCAGATAAGATCGAAGATCAAAAGATTTCGGTTGAACACATTCAAGATAGCGTTGAATCTGTTCTTATCAAAGCAGGTTATGATGATGTTTCAAAAGCATACATCATCTATCGTCGCCAAAGAGAAAAGGTGCGTAACATCAACGCAACAATGGTTGACTACAAAGAAATCATTGACAACTACCTTAACATCAACGACTGGCGTGTAAAAGAAAACTCTACTGTTACTTATTCAGTAGGTGGTCTTATTCTTTCAAACTCAGGTGCAGTAACTGCAAACTACTGGCTCTCTGAGATTTATGATGATGAAATCGGCAACGCTCACAGAAATGCTGATATTCACATTCACGACCTTTCAATGCTCACCGGCTACTGCGCAGGTTGGTCATTAAAACAACTCATTCAAGAAGGTCTTGGCGGTGTTCCTGGTAAAATCACTTCTGCTCCTGCGGCTCACCTTTCAACACTTTGCAACCAAATGGTAAACTTCCTTGGTATTATGCAAAACGAATGGGCAGGCGCTCAAGCGTTCTCATCATTTGACACATATCTTGCACCATTTGTAAAAGCTGACAACCTCACATACAAAGAAGTAAAACAATGTATCCAATCATTCATCTACGGTGTAAACACACCTAGCCGTTGGGGTACACAGTCACCATTTACAAACATCACTCTTGACTGGACTGTTCCTGCTGACCTTGCAGAGCTTAACTGTATCGTTGGCGGTAAAGAAATGGATTTCAAATATAAAGATTGTAAAGCTGAAATGGATATGATTAACAAAGCTTTCATTGAAATTATGATTGAAGGCGATGCTAACGGAAGAGGCTTCCAGTATCCTATTCCCACATATTCAATCACAGCAGATTTTGACTGGTCAGAAACAGAGAACAACAAGCTTCTCTTCGAAATGACTTCAAAATACGGCACACCTTATTTCTCAAACTATGTTAACAGTGACATGGAACCCAGCGATGTCCGTTCAATGTGCTGCCGTCTTCGTCTTGACCTTCGTGAACTCCGCAAGAAGAGCGGTGGTTTCTTCGGAAGCGGCGAAAGCACAGGTTCAGTAGGTGTTGTAACAATTAACCTTCCCAGAATTGCATTCCTTGCTGAAAATGAGGCTGATTTCTACAAGCGCCTTGATAAGATGATGGATATTTCCGCTCGTTCACTTAAGATTAAGCGTACAATCATCACAAAGCTTCTTGAAGAAGGTCTTTATCCCTACACCAAGAGATATCTCGGCACATTCAGCAATCACTTCTCAACAATTGGTCTTGTAGGTATGAACGAAGTTGGTCTTAATGCTAACTGGCTTCGTGCAAATATGACAAACGAAAAGACCCAGAAGTTTGCTCAGGATGTTCTTAATCATATGAGAGAGCGCCTTTCTGACTATCAAGAGGAGTACGGCGATCTTTACAACCTTGAGGCAACTCCTGCAGAGTCTACCGCTTTCAGATTTGCAAAGCACGATCTTAAGCACCATCCTGACATCATCACAGCAGGCAAGGGCGGCGAGGCTCCTTACTACACGAACAGCTCACACC
>JAZRPX010000176.1:0-11914 GCA_045649445.1 Acutalibacteraceae bacterium
AGCGTTGATTTGAATTGATGACGGTCTGCTAAAAGATAAATTGCAACGATGATACCAATAAAAATGTTTTTTGTAACAACGAAAACAGATAAAACGCCATCGCCTAAAGCTTTAACAATTGTGCCTATTTGACCACTCCAACTTTGAAGCAATTGAGTGATATTTTCAGTGTATTTAGAAATTGCATAAGTAACGCTTTGTTTTAATTCAGCATTATCTGAAAGTCTGTTATCAACAAAAACATAAACCTTCTCAATGTAAGCAGGAATAGAGTTGATAATCGTAACAATACTTTCGTAAATCTGCGGAATAATTAAATAAAGAAGAACTGTTACAATGCCAAAACCGAAAATAAAACTTAAAACAATGCTTAAAGCCCTTGTTAGTTTACTTGCGGTTTTTCTGTTTTTAAGCTTTTTAAATATTTTTTTGAATATTTTTTCTAAAAAGATACAAGTAGGATACAAAAGATAAGCTATAACTGCGCCGTAAATCAATGGTTTTGCCGCTTGAACTATAACTGAAACAATGTTTTTGATTTGACTAGCTTTATCTAACATAAAAAACAATAAAATACTTGCGCCGAGCGCTAAAAACACAGTCAAACCAATATAAAAATACTTTTTAAATTGTTCGTTTTTCATAATTGTTTTCCTTTTTAAAAAATAAAGTCTATTACTATTATAATAGACTTTTTCTTTAATTTCAATGAAATATTTGAAAAATTAACAATTTTTTAAATAATAATTGGTTGTATTTGCCTGTTTTCTAATGCGTTATGCATAGCAATTATCGTTTTATCAAAATCTGCAACTAACGAGCGTTCTTTTAAAATGGGATCATCTTGGGTATAAGGAACAAAGTAAATATTTTTTTGATTATGCAGTATTCCAATGTTTTTAGCGCTTGTTGAAAGCCCGTCGTTAGTTGAAACAGCGATAAGTACAGGACGGTTGTTTCTAAGATGAGCTTTTGCTGCCATAGTAACGCAAGTATCAGTGATTCCGTTTGCGATTTTACCTAAAGTGTTGCCTGTGCATGGCTCAATAATTAAAATATCAAGTATTCTTTTAGGGCCAATTGGTTCTGCTTCTGAAATAGTATGAATTATTTTTTCTTCACATATTTCTTCAATTCTTTTTATATGGTCAGCCGCTTTGCCAAATCTTGTGTCAGTTGAATAAGCATTTTCCGACATAATCGGTATAATTTTTGCGCCTTGTTGTTTTAACTCTTTTATAATAGGTATGACTTTTGCAAATGTGCAGTAAGACCCGCAAAGCGCAAAGCCAACCCTCAAATTATTCATATAAATCACTTGCCTTTCGCGAGAGTCGTTTTAAGATGTTTGTTCAACACATCAAAAAGCGCTTTTGCACTGCTTTGCATACAGTATTTTGCAGGTAATGCTTTTGCATCAATGTAGTTTGCGTTTGCGGTGTTGAGCAAACTATTTTTTGATGCTAAATCTATAATTAAAGCGCCTTTTTCAATACTCATTATTGTTTTAGATGATAAACAGTTGTTAGGTATAGTGTTAAAAATAACATCATAAGCCGATAAATCTTCTATTTTTTCTGTATTGATGTATTTTATTTTTCTTAAATTTAAGTAATCAAAATCTTTTTGTTTTCTTGCGCTTACTGTGAGATTTTTGCAAAAAGGATTTATTAATTGCCCTAGCGCCTTGCCTATTCTTCCGTTTCCTAAAACTAAAATTTTCGCGTCTGTTAAAGAAAAAGGAGTATTAATAATACTTAATGCTAATGCGCTTTCGGCAGTATAAAATGCATTTTTCAAAGTAAATTCTTCATCTTCGTTGTAATCAATGAAATTTCGTTTTAATTGGTAAGCGCCAACAAAAACAGAAGAATTCTCAGAAATAGCATTAATGGTTTTATCTATTTCAAAAGATGTATTGTTAATTGTTTTGTTATCTCTTGAAAACGGAAGCGGAAAAATTATAACATCAGAAATTTTCAAAATGCTTTTTGCTTTTTTCCATTCTTCGCTTCCTCCTAAATAAAAGGTATCGTGTTGCTTGTTGAGTAGTTTTGCTAATTCTTTTTGCCTATGGTCATTGCCAACAACAGTTATAATCATAAAAAAGTCAACCCATCTTTTTAAAATAATATTTCCATTGTTACATTTTATGAAAATGGCTTGAATATTGTTATAAATTTATGTTGACGAAATAAAGGAAAAATGATAAAATGTAATTAATTGATTTTAAGGAAAGGATTTTTATTATGAATTTCAAATATAAAGATTCAACAAATAATAATTTTGCAGTAAATTTGTTGCTTGTTATGATTTCTGCAGTGCTTAGTTTTATGGGCGCAAAAATCTTTGGCGCAAAGGCGGCTGTTGTGGTTTATGCTATTGCTATTGCAGTTTGCTTTTATAAAACAGCAATTGAAGCAATAGAGAAATTGATTAATGGCAAAATTCATTACACTTTGATTTACCTTGCTAGTGTTCTCGTGATTTTTGCTTCGCAGAAATTTTTAATGTCAGCGGTTGTTGCAATTGTTATTTCGCTTTCAACTGCAATATATGATTTAATAAATTATTTCTTATCTAAAAAACTTTTAGAAGATGATGAAAACAAGTTAAAATATGATGTTTTGGTTGATGAATCTACAGTAAAAAGCGTTTATGCAGAAGACCTTTTAAAAGATGATATTGTAAAAGTAAATAAAAACGATTTTCTTGCATTTAACTACATTTATATAGATGCAAACGGTACAGAAAAGAAATACAACGCCGGGAAGTTTATGGTTGATGTTGAAGAAGCGTTTGTAAAGGTTGAATCTTTAGTTGAATATGAGATTGATTTTGCAGAAACTGAAAAAGATAAGAATTCTAAGGTTTTCAAAATCACATCTATGGTAAGCAATGTTTATACAATTGTTATGGTTGCCGTTGCAATTGTTATGTTTGCGCTTGAATTTATTCAAAGCAAAGCAATATTGCAATCTTTGTATGTTTTGGGCATTTATTTGCTTTTTGCTAATCCTTTGGTTATTAATTCAGGCATTTTCACAGCTGGTCTTTTATCACTTAAAGAGTTAAAGTCAAAAGGCGTAAATCTTATGGGCGTTAGTGAGCTTGAAACAATATCAAATGTTAAAAAAGTTTATTTTGATAATGAGTTAGCGCTTGAAAGTGAAACAAAGCCAAATGAAAAAGTGATTAAAGCAGTAAAAATCGCAGATGTTTTAAATATTGAAACACAACTTTTAAGCGATAAAGATGATGAAATTTCAGCGGTTTATGCTAAAACAATGGGCTTTAAAAATGTAACAAGTGAAGTTTTAGAAGATATGATTGCAGAAGTTGTAGACACACCGCTTAAAAAAGGTGTTTGCGCTTATGTAACTTCAAAAGAAATTGAAACTCAAAGAGCAGTGGTTATTTCAACTGAAGGCAAAGATAATAGCGTATGCAAATGTAAGCTAGGCGAGTTTATAAAAGCAATTAAATATGCAAAGATTTTTAGTTGGTTTTCATATGCGCGCGTTGCAGTAGGCGCACTTGTTAACACAGCGGTTTTTGCCGTATTTGCAAGCGGAAAAGGCGCTCAAATTCTTGCTAATAAATTGGTTGAAACTGATGTTACAACATTAAAAGGAAAAATTTTAACAGCGCTTGTGCAATATGAGATATTAACCCCTTGGATTATCAGCGCAGTTTCACTTGTTTTGGTTAATGTTTTGTTGTTTGTTACTTTAGCGTTTTTAACTGATGATGAAAAGTAAAAAAACTATATATTTTTAAAAAAGTCGGGTGATTTTCATCCGACTTTTTTTGTTGATAAAACGCTATCAAAATGTTTACGAATTGCAATTGACATTTATTAAGTATCATATTATAATAAAAATTAACAATTTTCTTATACTGTTTTTTAGAAAAAACAAATATAAAAAGGAGGATAAATAGTATGAAGAAAATATTAGCAATTGTTCTTTCTGTTTTGATGATTTTCACACTTGTTTGCACTTCTACATTTGCATCAGAAAATCAAGCAACAATCAAGTTGAAAATCTCAAACAAAGCTGACCTTGTTAAAACAAGAGAAGTAAATTACGACTCTACAAAAGAAGATATCGCAATGATTCTTGTTATCGGTCAGTCAAACTCAACTTATGGCGTAGGTTACGAAGATGAGCTTAAAGATGTTGCATCAGGCGTTGTTTCAAAAGTTTCTGAAGTAACTGCAACACCTGCTAAAGGCACAGTGTTTTCAAGTTTAACTAAAATGCCTATAACAGAACTTAATGATGCTAACGATGTATCAACATTGATTGATTCAATCAGTTTTGGTGGTTACTCTGCAGCGCTCGGTAAAACATGGTATGAAAAAACAGGTCAAAAGGTAGTGCTCGTTCAAGCATCTGTTGGTTCAACATGTTTACACAGATGGCTTCCTGATCAAACAGGTTACACTTGTAACTGTGGTATTTATGATCAAACTCATTATCAAGATGCAGTTAAAGCATTCTCTGAAAGTTATGAAGCTTTAAAAGACCAATATAACATCGTTCACACAGGTTACATTTGGAACCAAGGTGAAAATGATGAAAACCGTTCAAGATATGAAGAAACAACTATTGATACTACCGAAGAGTATTATGATGCATATAAAGTAATGCATGATAGCTTTATGAGTGAGTTGCCACTTGATTTTGGTTCTATCGCAGTTGTTCGTTCACATTTTAAAGCAACTTCAATGCATTTCTCACTCGCTCGTGAAGCGCAATATAAACTTTGCAACGATTTAGACAATCTTTGTATGGCTTCAAGAGTTTTTGAAACTTGTACAGATGATGATATGCATATGACCACTGCAGGTAGTAACGGTATCCACGCTTTGCAAAAAACATATAACAGAGTAGGTACAGATGCTGCAAATAATATGCTCGAATTCATCGGCGAATTAGATGCACCAAAATTCACAACTGTTTCAGTTTTCAACCAAGATGGTAAAGTTGAAGCTAAATTCAATCAAGAAGGAACTTTGATTGAAGGAAATAATGTTTTCACTTCTGCTCAAACAGTAATTCCTTTTGTTGATTCTATTACAAATAAAAACAAAGTAGAGTTTGTTGCACAAGATGGAATTGTTGATGAATATGGTAACATTTTAGCAACTGCTTTTGATGCATATGATTCTGTAAAACTTGAATGTGAATTCGATGAAAATGTTGAAATGGATAGTGAACTTGCAACAGGCACAACAGCAGCTGTTATTTATAAATACAGTCTTTATCCAAGTGATTCTCAATTTACAATTAGTTCAACTTTTAGTAAATACACTTCAAGTTCATCTAATGGTGGTGATTATTTCTATGTAGATGGAGCAACTGCAGGTCAGTATGCAACATTTACATCAAAAAATTCTGTTCCTGCTGGTAAATACCAAGTTAAACTTTATATGAGAACTTTAGATCAAAATAATAGAGCTATTGTTGATGTTTCATTAAATGATGCACCTGCTGTTTCAGTTAATTCAAATTTACCTTATAAAGTTTATGAAGAATTTGTATTATATGATGCAATTAATGTAGATGGTAATTTCAAACTTAAAATCGAAGCAACTACTGCAGGTAAAATATATGCAGGTTATTTGGAATTTTATAAAGTAGGCGAGTATGATAGTAGCGAAGTTGTTACACCTTCTTCTACAGAAGCTCCATCAAGTACTTCAACTACTACAACAACAACTACTACAACAACAACTACAACTACAACAACTAAAGCACCATCATCAGGTTCAACACCAGTTCCAACTCCTAATTCACTTTATCTTAGACCTTTAGAAGTTTCAAATGCTTCAAACTGGCTCATAGGTTATTATGAATTGTCTACAGGCAAGTATAATCCTGTGTATAAAGATGATAGCCGTGCTTGTGTTAGACAACTCGTTGAAGTTGATTCATCAGATGTTTATACATTTACAATTACAAATGCTGATAAATATAATCTTAAACTTGTTCTTCGTGAGTATGATAAAGACGGTACTTTCTTAAGAACTTGGGGAACAGTTTTAACTGGCGGCACATACACCACAACCGATTCTGATGTAAAATATGTAAGTATTACAATTTATGATTACGCTAAAGTAATTAACCTTATCAATAATAAATCTGTTTCTGTTTCAATGAGTGGTCAAGAAAAAATAGAAGATTATAAATGGAATCTTTATACAGATAATTTCACTTATAATGCTGACCACACGATGAATAATTCATCAACTAACGAACCATTTTTAAATACTTATTATCAAAAAGAAGGAGCATTCTTCTTCTCATCTAATAATAAAGTTGGAAATAGCGTAACTCTTACATCAAAAGCTTTAGTTGCTCCTGGTACATATTCTGCAAAACTTTGGTCAAGAGCATCAAATCCTCGTGCTTTGTTTGATTTAACAATCAATGGTGTAAAAGTTGCAACAAACCTTAATACAGGTGGTTTTTCTGGTAAACAATATTACAATGTTTCTTATGACCTTACAGAAGGCACTGTTACATTTACAGAGCCAACAAAACTCGTTTTAGACTTTGTTGTAACAAATGTTTCTTCTCCATATTCAGGCAACTTATATTTGAATGCAATTGAATTGATTAAAATTGGTGATGCAGAAGAAGAACCTTCTCAAGAAGAATCTTCTTCAACAACCACAACAACTACAACAACTACAACCACTACAACTACAACAACTGTTCCTACTCCTTCTAATCCGGTTGTTACACCAACAGAATACGAATTTAGATTCTGGCCTGGTGATGTAGAAATGTCTGATAATACAATGGGTGTTAAATTTGATACTGAAGGTGGTTACAAAACTATTGAATCAACTTCTGTTTCTGCTGGAACAAGCGTTACATTAACAACTCTTACAGATGTTCAACCTGGTGTTTATGATGCAACAATCTTTGCAAGAACACTTAAGGGCGTAGGCAGAGCAACAGTTGATATTGAAATCAACGGTGAAGTAGTAGCAACAGGCATCGATTCTACTACAGCTTCTGCTCAAACAAACCACGCTTATCCTGTTAACCCTATTACAATCACAAAATCAGGTCCTGTTGTAATTAAATTTACTGCAACAACTGACGGTTCACTTTATATGAATTCATTGAAGCTTGTAAAAACTGCTGAATTTGATGGTGAAATTACATCAGCTCTTTCAACAGAATCTACCGCTTCAATCCGTCTTGGTGATGTAAATGGTATAAGATTCTATACAACTATTGATGAAGTAGCTCTTAAAGAGTTAGTAGGCGACAAAGAGTATGAAATCGGTACTATTATTGCTCCAAAAGACAAAGTTGGCGATCATCTCACAATTGAAGATAGCGTAGCTAAAGTTGTTTATGATTATGCTACATATGGTCTTTATGACGGTAAATATGTTGTAGGTTCAATTGTTAACCTTAAATCTTCAAATAGCTATAATACCGAGACAGGTAACTTAGCTCGTGACTTTGTAGCTCGTGCTTATGTTTGTGTTGATGGCGTATATTACTATTCAGCTTCAACTTGCGTTCGTAATATTGCTCAAATTGCAGATTCTTACATTAACACTAATGGTAGTGGATATGAAGAATTAGATGCTGATATTAAAGCAATGGTTGATCTTTGGGCAAAAGCTAACGATTAAGGGGGATTTTATAATGAAATTTGAAACAATTAAAATCGAATTTGAAAAGTATGAATCTCTTGATATCATTACATCTTCACCAAGTGAAGATGTAACAGACCCTACAACACCAGTAGAGCCAACAACAAAATACGATCCATACGAAAACGATAAATGGTAAAAACAAAAAGGAGTTTCGCAAAAGCGAAACTCCTTTTTGTTTATATTCTAATCTACACTCGAAAGAAATCACAATCCCTCCGTCTTTTCGCGTTGCGAAAATCCACCTCCCTTTACACAAAGGAGGCACTGTATGTATCGCTTGCGCGATTAAAATGGGCGTTCAATGAACGCCATTACAATTTAACATGAATTTAACATAAAAATAATTGAAAAAAGTTAGAGTATATGATATTATAATTTTGTTAGTCTTAAAAAAAGGGAGGTAGTGTGAAAAATGATAGAATTTAAAACCTTTAAAGATGGTAAAAAACACATTGTAACATTTAGTTATGATGATGGCGCAAAAGAGGATTACAGATTAGTTGAAATCTTTAATAAATATGGAATTAAAGGTACATTTAACCTTAATTCTTCAAGGGTTTTAGCCGATAATGAAGATGTAAGCGCGAAGGATCTTAAAAGTTTATATGAGGGGCATGAAGTTGCTGTTCATTCAGTTAATCACCCTTGGCTTGAAAAATGTTCAAGTTTAACTGTTATAAATCAAGTAATAGAAGATAGAAAGAATCTTGAAAAACTTTGTGGATATACTGTTCGTGGCTCGGCTTATCCTTTTGGTACATATAATGATGATGTTATTGATATTTTAAAGCATTGTGGAATTGTATATTCAAGAATAGTAGGCGATGGAGGTTTTGGTTTCCCAAGAAACTTTATGGAATGGAAACCAACCTGTCATCATAATAATGCAATAAATTATATCGATAATTTTATAAATTGCCTTGATACACCTTGGGCTTCTAATCTCTTTTATATATGGGGCCATTCTTTTGAACTTGGAAGAAGCAAAGAGCGTGGCTTTGATTATATAGAAGGCATTTGCAAACGTCTTGCAGAAAAAAGCGAAAAGATTTGGTTTGCAACAAACATAGAAATTTATGATTATTTAATGGCGCAAAGAGCGTTGCACATTGCGGCAGATGAATCATTTGTTTATAATCCAACCCAGATAGATGTTTGGATTATGAAAGATGGCAAAGATGTAAAAATCCCTGCTGGTGAAACAGTAGTTTTTTAAAAGAAAGGAATAAAATATGATTTCAGTAATTATTCAATTGATTTTATTAGGTGGCGGCCTTGCATTCTTTATGTTCGGTATGGATATTATGTCTTCGGGCCTTGAAAAAATGGCAGGTGGCAAACTCGAATCTGCTTTAAAGAAGATGACATCTAATAAAGCCAAAGCAATTTTGCTTGGCGCAGCAATAACAATTGCTATTCAAAGTTCTTCAGCTATGACAGTAATGCTCGTTGGTCTTGTAAACTCAGGCATTATGCAACTTGGTCAAACAATCGGTGTTATCATGGGTTCTAATATTGGTACAACCCTTACTGCTTGGATAACCGGTATGTCAACAATGGATACAGGCGTAAGCTTAATGGCTTTCTTAAAACCTGAAAACTTTTCACTTGTTTTAGCGCTTATCGGAACAATTTTTAATATGTTCTCAAAGAGTGATAAAAAGAAGAGTCTCGGTTCAATCTTTATCGGCTTTGCAGTGCTTATTTGGGGTATGGAACTTATGTCAATGGCTATGGATCCACTCAAAGATTTGCTCGAAGCAGAGTCAGCTGCAGGTGGCGGTACAATAGGCGCTATTCTTTCTTGGTTTAATAACCCTATAGTTGGTGTTTTAGTGGGCGCTATTGTAACAGGTGTTATTCAATCTTCAGCAGCATCAGTTGCTATTTTGCAAAACTTAGCAGCAACAGGCGCAGTAACTTATGGTATGGCTATTCCTATTATTATGGGTCAAAATATCGGTACTTGTGTAACTGCTCTTATCTCATCAATCGGTGTTAATAAAAACGCTCGTAGAGTGGCTGTTGTTCATATTTCATTTAACATTATTGGTACAGTTTTCTGCCTTTGTGTATTCTATTTAGCAAAATTCCTTGTTGGTTTATTATTGCCACAACTTGGTCTTTTCGATTTCACTAATTCGCAAATCAATGGCTTTGGCATTGCGCTTGTTCATACAATATTTAATGTTGTTGTAACTGCAATTTTATTACCATTTACAAAAGCGCTTGAGAGATTTGCTTATAAAGTTATCAAAGATGATGAAACTCATGAAGAAGAGTTTACATTTATTGATGATCGTTTGCTTTCAACACCATCAGTTGCTGTTAGCGAAAGTAATAATAAAGCAATTGAAATGTTCCAAATTGCATATCAATCAATCACAGATGCTATTGATGTTATAAATGAATATGATGAAGAAAAAATCAAAAATATTTTTGAGTGTGAAAATCAACTTGACATTTTTGAAGATAAGTTAGGCACTTATTTGGTAAGACTTTCTCGTGAAGAAATGTCTGCAAAAGATTCTGATACAGTTTCAAAACTTTTGCATGCAATTTCTGATTTTGAGCGTTTGGGTGACCATGCGGTAAACTTGTATAAAGTTGCAGAAGAGTTAAAAGAAAAAGGTTTGAGCTTTTCAGCTAAAGCGCAAGAAGAAATCAAAATTTTATCAAGCGCTTTGCATGAAATTTTAACTATAACAAAATTGGCGTTTGAAACAGGCGATGTTAATGTTGCAAGTAAGGTTGAGCCACTTGAACAAGTTATCGATCGTATGATTAAGAAAATCAGAGCAAAACATATTGAAAGACTCAGTCAGGGTGACTGTACAATTGAACTCGGTTTTGTTCTTGCAGACTTGCTTAATAACTGCGAAAGAGTTTCAGACCACTGCTCAAATATTGCTGTTTTAATTATTGAAATTGATAGAAAAGAAATGGATGCTCACGAGTATCTCTATACAGTTAAATATTCTGATAATCCTGAATTTAATGAGGCATATGCAGAATATAAAGCAAAATATTATATCTAAAAAATAAAAACAATCTAAAAGGGTGGCGTTGTAAACGTCACCTTTTTTGTTTTGTAAATTAGTGATATTTCTTTGTGCAAATTCACTAAATGCTAATTTTGTTTTGTCTAATTTTGGCGGAAAAATTTTGTGGATTTAAAACGAATTATGAAAAAACGTTGTTAAATGCTTGAATCAGCTGTAAATAAAAAGTTTTATGGCTTAAAAATCAAAATAAAAAATATGTTATTTTTCACAACAAAATATCACTATTTAACAAGAATTGACCCTATTTATATGGTAATATTAAGCGTCATTGAATAAATGTTGCTATTGATTTGTGCAATTTAAACAAAAAGCGATATTAAAAGTTATGCAAGATAACTAAAATAGAGTTGCAATGCGTAATTTTAATAGAATTTTTGTTTGGAAGGTATGGTTCAAAAGCGCGTTATTAAGTGAAATCTTGTTAAAGCAGACAAAAAATAAAAGGAGATTTAGTGATGGCAAGAGTTATTTCTATTGTTTTGGCAATGCTTATGGTATTTTCTGTCGTTTCAGTTACCGTAGCAGCTGATTCAAAATCGCTCAATGCAATGGTAGCAATGTCGGGTTACGAAAAAAATCAGAATTCAGATGCGGCTTCTGGTAAAGTAACTTATGATGAGCTTGCAACTTACGAAGAGTATTTAGCTGCAAATTCAGATGTTGCTGAAGGTAAAGAGCATATCATCTTAGATGCGTCTAGTATTGTTGAAAAAACAAGTGGCGCTCAAATCTTTGATGGTAGCAAATACCCTGTTGAAAGCGGAAAAAACTATGACAAGGTCGTTTTGACCGGTGAAGGTGACAAGGTTACTTTCAAATTCAATTTAAAATCTGCAGGTAAGTATAATTTTGTTTTGAATTATTATGCGCTCGCAGGCAAGGAGATTGACATTACAAATGAACTTTCTATCAATGGTGAAGTTCCTTTTGAAAATGTTAGAACTTGTAATTTCGCAAGAGTTTTCACAGATAAGCTTGTTGAAAGAAAAGATGGAACAATTGGTTTCAAGGTAGATTATTACGGAAATGAGTTGCGTCCTGATCAAATTGAACAGTTTAGATGGCAAAGCTCATATTTCAACGATAGTTTCGGTTATGTTTCTGAACCACTTGAGTTTTTCTTGAAAAAAGGTGAAAACACCATTTCTTTAAAAGGTGT
>JAZRPX010000177.1:0-5245 GCA_045649445.1 Acutalibacteraceae bacterium
CGACATGGCTACGATCCGACTTGGATACGTATACGATTGAAGCGTTGATGCATGACGGAAAGGCACTGCAGTCCGGTACGAGCCACAATTTTGGTGATGGTTTTGCAAAAGCATTTGACATTCAATTCTCTGATAAAGAGAATAAAAAAGCTTATCCTCATCAAACTTCTTGGGGTGTTACAACTCGTTTAATCGGCGCTATTATTATGACTCATGGTGATGATAACGGTCTTGTTTTACCACCTGCAGTTGCTCCTATTCAAGCAGTTGTTATTCCTGTTGCTTCTCATAAAGAAGGCGTTAAAGAAAACTGCGCTAAACTTTATGATAGACTTAAAGATAAATTCAGAGTTAAATTTGACGATTCTGATAACTCTCCTGGTTGGAAATATGCTGAATATGAAATGAAAGGTGTTCCTGTTCGTATTGAAATGGGCCCTAGAGATATTGAAAATGGCGTTTGCGTTGTTGTAACTCGTCATAACAGAGAAAAAACTGTTGTTTCAATTGATGATATCGAAACAGTTGTTGCACAAAAATTGCAAGAAGTTCACGATGGCATTTACGCTCGCGCGCTTGAAAATAGAGAAAACAGAACATATTCTTGCACCACTATGGATGAAATAACAAAGGCGTTAGAAGAAAATGGCGATGGCTTTGTTAAAGCAATGTGGTGTGGCGATGAAGCTTGTGAAGACACTGTTAAAGAAGTTACCGGTGTTGGTTCAAGATGTATGCCATTTGGAGTTGAAAAGATTTCTGATAAATGTGTTTGTTGTGGTAAACCTGCTGACAAAATTGTTTATTGGGGAAAGGCATATTAAGGAAGTATTATGAACAAAACTAATTTTTTATCAACAATTCTTGTTGTAGTTTTTATGATTAGTTGTTTGAGTTTTTTCAATGCGGGTGCTACAGAAGAACCTTCTGTAAATGTTGATACGCCTTCGGCTGTTCAAACCACACCAGAGGCAACAACTTCTGTTCAAACTGTGCCTGAAGAAACAACTCCTGTTACCGAAAGCACAGCACCACCTACTGAAAGCACAACTTATGCAACTGTTGCTGACCCTGTATATACACAAGCAACTTCAAAAACCGAAAAAACAACTCCTTCTAACAACACAAGCGCAAGTCTTACTTACTACGAGAATTATATTGATAACACAAAAGAAACAAAAGAAATTAAAACCACTAAAGCAACCGAACCTACTACCCCTAAAAAGAACATTACAAACTATGGTAGTAAATTCCGTCCGCTAAAATGGATTTCACTTATTTTAATGATTGGTAGCGCTGTGGCTTTGGTTTTTGTGAATGTAAGATATAAAAAAATCCACGGCAAACCAAGCAAAAAACCTACAAAGTTAGATACAAGTGCTAAATTCACTAACAAACCAAAACACGAAAGTGAAACAATTGATTTGTCTTCTTTTAGCAAGAAAAACACTACTAATGATGAAAACAAATTGAAAAATGATGATGATTTATACATCTAAATACAAAAAGCATCGTTTTTAAAAACGATGCTTTTTTATTTTTAATAAATCAAATTATTAAACGCGCTTTTTCCTGCATAATGACAAGAGTTTTTTAAATCATTTTCAATTTCAATCAATCTGTTATATTTCGCAGTACGCTCACTTCTTGAAAGTGAGCCAGTTTTTATTTGCCCCATATTCAAAGCAACTGACAAATCTGCGATTGTTGTATCTTCAGTTTCACCTGAACGATGTGACATAACAGCAGTATAATTTGCTCTTTTTGCCATAACAATTGCATCAATAGTTTCACTTAATGTTCCAATTTGATTTGGTTTTATTAAAATAGAATTTGCGCTTTTGTTTTCAATGCCTTGTTTTAATCTCTCTGTGTTAGTTACGAATAAATCATCGCCTACAATTTGAACTTTTTTACCGATTTTTTCGGTTAAAATCTTTAAGTTTTCAAAATCGTTTTGCTCTAATGCATCTTCAATTGAAATTATCGGATATTTTTCACACAAATCAACATAAAACTCAATCATTTGCTCTGTGTTTCTTTTTTCACCTTCAAAACAATAAACCTTTTCATTTGGATTATAAAACTCACTTGAAGCGGCATCAAGGGCTAATAATATATCTTCACCCAATTTATAACCTGCATTTGAAACTGCTAAACTTATTAACTCAGACGCTTCTGTTGCGCTTGAGATTTCCGGCGCAAAACCACCCTCATCTCCAACTGCTGTTGAAAGATTTTTTGATGATAAAACACTCTTCAAACAATGAAAAACTTCGCTTCCCATTCTAACCGCTTGAGCAAAAGTTTTTGCGCTAACAGGCATTATCATAAATTCTTGAAAATCAAGCCCGTTTTTTGCATGTGCGCCACCATTAATAATATTCATCATAGGTGTTGGCAAAATATTTGCGCTTATTCCACCGATATATTGATAAAATGGCATACAAAAATAATCTGCAGCCGCTTTAGCAACCGCTAAAGACACCCCTAAAATTGCATTTGCGCCAAAATTTGATTTATTTTCACTTCCATCTGCCTCAATTAAAACACGGTCAATCTCTCGTTGATTTGTTACGCTATAGTGACCAACAAGGATTTTTGCAATTACATCTTCAACATTATAAATTGCTTTTAATACACCTTTGCCACCAAATTCTTTTTCGCCATCTCGTTTTTCGTGGGCTTCATACTTACCGGTTGATGCGCCTGATGGCACAAATGCGCTTCCATGAGCGCCCGACTCTGTTATAACCTCAACCTTGATTGTTGGGTTGCCTCTTGAATCAAGCACTTGCAACGCTTTTATAGAATTAATAATAGGCATAATAATACTCTCCTTTTAAGCTTTTGTATTATTATGCCTAATTTTTTAAGAATTATTTACTTTTTTATGTTTTTTAATTGTGGTTTCTAAAGAATCAAACAAATATTTTCGCAAATTTTCTATTACTGCACAACAAACCACAATTATTAAAATTGATATAAAAATCATCAAGAAATTTTTCAAAACATTACTACAATCAATTTTTGAAAAATCAAATATTCCCCATAGCCAATATCTAACAAGCCAAAAATCAGATATGGCATAAATACCTAAAGTTGCCCCACCTATTGCATTTACAATTCTGCTTTTAAAATGCAAATCTTTAAAAAACATAAACATAAATACAGAAACCATTATAACAAATGGATTTGCATAAGGAAGAACTGCATATTTATACCCTAAAACATCATTTAACCTTGTGAAGATAAAATAATTAGTTAAAAGCGAAACAATGGCTAAAACTAAATATCTGAATTTTGGTTTTTCGTTTTTATTTGTGTGCATTCCTATATAGCCACCGATGATATACATAAATAAAAATGAAAATACATTTTTTCCTGCTAAAATTCCATCGTGACCATAATCATTTGCAACATATCTAAAAAAGTCAATGCTTCCAAAATAGAGCCATACACTCATTATAAATCCACTAACAGCCAACAAAACTTGATATTGCTTTTTTGTTATATTTGTTAGCGCAATATTCACAAACGGCGCTAAAAGCATAACAAAAATATAACTTGATAAAAAATACCAGGTTTGCGCACTAACAGGCGTAAGCATTTTCAAAACAATAAAAGTTGTTGACGAGGTTATTCCTAAAGAATATCTTGCGCTTGCTCCTACAGCGAGAGCAATTATACTTAAAACAACAGAATAAAATAATATTGAAAGATAAATTTTTAAAACTCTGCTATATGATTTTTTTAAATCAAATTTTTGATTTACCATAAAATAGCCACTAATAATCAAAAATATATTTACTGCAGAGCGCACAAATATTCTTAAAAGCAAAGCACTAGATTGTACAATGCCATCTATCTGCGAAGCAGTTTCAAAATATTTACCATAATCAAGCAAATGAACGCCGATTACCATAAAAATAGCAATGATACGCAACAACTCTATGCCCGAATCTCTTGTTTTACGCATTATTATCCCTTCTTATTTGTAATAAATATATCTATAAATTCTACCACATTCAGGATTGCAATAGTTTCCTTCTTTTGTTGCGCCAAGACCAAAGTAAAACGCTCCGTTGCAATATTCAAAGCTTCTTACAAACGAACCTGAATCAAACTGAAGAATATCACTATAATTCTCAAAATCGTTTGTTTTATAAACATAATTTGTATAACTACCATTAGAATTTGCTTTGCTACAAACAACATAGGCACTTTCGCCTTTGAAAATTACATCTTTAACTATTGCTTGAGGATTTTTACTAATATATTCATCTTTATATGTTACAAAATCTTTTGTGCTTGATAAGCCACAATCTGTTACAAAATAATATTTATCTCCCCACTCAAAATCATGCAGAATTTTATTTTTATCTTGCGATTCTTCAAACTTTTCTCTAAGCCCATCAATTTTTAAATTTGATTGATAAACAAACTCATTTGTTTTTGCATCAAATTTATAAAGACCATTATAATTATTTTCTTGTGGATAATAACTGGCATACATATATTGGTCATAATAAAGCGCATATAGGTCATCGCCCCATTCAAAAAGGTCATAAACTCTTGGCACACTATTAGCAGTTGAATAATAAACCTTGCCACTTGAAGTTGTATATTTATTCATATCGGTATCAAAACTTATTACTTCACCATTTTTATTTATAATAGGAACATCAACAAAATCGGCAGAAGTACATTTGGTTATATCATCACCCGTAAACATATGAATAATACCTTTTGAAAGCTCTAAAGTGCTACCTGAATAACCAGTATACCTATCATCATAATGCACCGCAGAACCACAGAAAAAGTAAGTATCATTAAACTTTGTCATATCATAGCAGTGAATGTTTTTTGGCAAAACAGCATAATTAGTTTGAAAAGAAAATCTATAATCTTTTAAATAATAAATACTTGCTGCGCCCCAATATTTCTCATCAATTGAAGTTGTAAAAAGAATATCATCATATATATAAAAACGATTAATCTGCTCTGTTTCTAAATTATTGGCAGACTTGCCTTCTTTGTTTTCACGAGAATAATAAGTTACTCTTACAGGCCCTTGATTTGTATCATAATTACCACCTGTAACAAAAACTTTTGAATGAAACGCAATCATATCATTAGGATTTCTTGCAAGTATTTTTTCAACATTGCTATCATCCCAATCAACATAACTTGTATCAAAATTATTTCTTCCCATATCAAGTCGGATCGTAGCCATGTCGTTCTG
>JAZRPX010000178.1:0-1804 GCA_045649445.1 Acutalibacteraceae bacterium
TGTTTTTATAGATGTGGCAGAGCTCACATTATAAATCTAAATTTTATTAGCAAGGTAACGCCAAATGGTGTTGAGTTTAAAAACGATATAAAAATTTCTCTGCCACGTGCAGCGGTTTCAGGGCTTAGAACTGCATTTTTCGATTATTTTAATTAGGGGGTGGACCTTGTGCAACAAATTGTATTTTTGGTGCTTACTGTACTTTCTCATATTTGCGCTTCGTTTTTCTTTGCGAAGCCACGTTTTAATAAGATTGTTACAGTTGCTATTTGGCTTATTTATGGCGCTGTCTTTTTTGTGTTACCACCAGATAAGTGGTTTGTGAGTTACTTTGTTTCTTTTGCACTTCACTTAGGTCTGTTTTTTGTTACAACAACAGGGCGAATGGTTGAAAAAGGATTTCTGTTTTTTTGTTACGCCACAACCTACACTTGTTTTAGCACGCTGTTTAATATGATAAATTACAACTTAATTTATACAGCTGCAAAAATTATACTTACAGTTTTTCTTGCAGGAATTATGCAACTCGTTTTGTATGCGGTATTACTTCCTTCTTTTAAAAAGGTGGCGATGCACATTAAAAAAGGTTGGGGTATATTCTACGGAGTAGTGCTAAGTTTTTGGGGCCTTATTGTTGCGCAATCGTTGTTTACAATTATGAAACCAATGACTCGCAAAGAAATTATTGTGTTTTTGCTTACAATAGTTGCTTTTTGCGTTGCCTGCATTGCGGTGTTCAAAGGTATGAATAGCATTGTTGAATTATCTAATGAAAAGCAAAAAACATTAAACACCGAACTTTTGCAAGCACAGGTTGATGCTCAAGCAAAAGAAGCAGAAATTGTGCGACAAAATCGCCACGATATGCGTTTTCATTATCAAGCACTTATGACTTTGGCAAAGACCGGTGAAACTGACAAAATTGTTGATTATCTTAAAATTCAAAGTGAAAATTTAGAAACAACCACTACCGGAAGATTTTGCGAAAACGAAACCATCAATAATATTTTGAAGGTCTTTTATCAAAAAGCAACTGAGCAAAATATCACAATGGACATTCGTGCGGCGGCAAAACCGAATATTTCTGTGCCATCACCTGCACTGGTAACTGTTGTTGCAAACATTTTGGAAAATGCGCTTCACGGCGCAGCACAATCACAAGCACAAACTCCAAAAATTACAGTTTCAATCAAGCATAAATCTGGTCGTTTGGTTGTTTCTTGTGAAAACACTTGTGTTAATTCTCTTAATTTTGAAGAAATGCCTGAACATTTGCAAGGCATTGGCGTTCACAGCATAATTTCAACCGCAGAAAAGCATAATGGTTCTTGTCGTTTTTCTGCTAGTGAAGGTGTGTTTAGTTGCACAGTAATTATGAATGAATAATAGAAAAAGATTAAAAACCTTTGCCAAATGAGCAGGGTTTTTTCTTTTTTGTGAATTTCGCGACAAAAAAAGGGGGTTTCACGACATTTTTACTTTGTTTGCGTTTGCTTGTTATATGATTGATTATGCAATGATATATTTTTATGCAAAATTATTTAATATATGAAATCGGGTGAAATCATGAAAAAAGCAAACGATAGTAAAAGCGGTCAGATAATTACTCGTTCTGCTACTTGTTCACAGTTTGATGCTCGAAAAAGTCTTTTGGCAATTGAGACAATTTGTTGGTTTTGCAAATATGCCGATTTTGATTTAAAAGACGACAAACTTCCTGAAAAAGGAATATGCAAGTATCCAGAAATTCAAAAAGATTAAGATTTAAACTTAGGAGGATTTTTTATGTTTAAAAAGGCGACTT
>JAZRPX010000179.1:0-3232 GCA_045649445.1 Acutalibacteraceae bacterium
GGGATAGGATCGTATTCATCTCCTGTATGCTCAAAGCAATCCTTTTCTTTATTATATTTAAACAAGCCAAAATACTGTTTAAACTCTTCTGGCACAGTAGCATAATGCCAAGCAAAAAGTTCACCTTTATAAGCAAACAACTGATAAACACGCATATTAAAAAATTTTGGAATTCGCTCGCCTTCAACATATAAAAATGCTTGATGAGTTTTATCTAAATCATCTGAACAAAAATCTTCTTCCTTAATCCATTGAACACCTGAATAATTTTCTGTATCATTTACAGAACCAGAGAAAAAGTATTTTCCATCAAAATATTCAATATCATAACAATGAATATTAGAAGGCAAGGTTGAATAATAATCGAACTTATCATCTTGCTCATTATATACATAATACTCGCCAACGCCCCAAGAAACTGGATCCATTGCAAGCGTCACAAGGCGATCGCCTTGTATTTCAAAATTGTTAACTTGCTCGGTATATGCTGTATCACAAAATACAAATTTCTGCGTTTTTGAATCATAATAGTAAATTGGCGCTGAACCTGTATTAACATCAGAATCGCCACCACTAAGAAAAACTTTATCACCAAACGCTTGCATATCCCAAGCTTGAGAAGCAAATTTATATTCTCCTTCGCCTTTTTCATTATAAAAATCTTTCAACGAAGTATCTGCTTTTGGCAAGGTTATTTTGATAGGTTGTTTGGCTGACACAATTTTTGCTTTTAGTTTAAACGGATTAACCAATATTACACCTACAACAATGGCCAAAACCAAAACAACAGAGGTTGCAATTATTATTTTTTTAATGTTTTTCATTACTTAATCCACCTTTACAGCATATAAATTACCACAACTATCAGGCATATTATCTACCGAACCACCTTCACAGAAAATAAATGTGTTATCAACATATTCAAAACTAATCATATAACTATCAGCCTGGAAATTCAAAACTTCTGCGAATTTTTCAAGATTTTCTGTTACAAAAACGCTAGTTTTAAACTTACCATTTTTCGTGGTCTTACTTGCAAGGATATACAGTTGACCTTCGCGCTCAAACATATCATGCGCTACAAAGCCATCATATCCCTCACCAAAACTACATTCTGTGTAATTTTTAAAATCTTCTGTAAACAAAAGACCATTGTTTACAAAAACATATTTATCATCATAAATTAATTTTGCTTGGATTTTTGCCAAATCAATCTTATGATCAACTTTTTCAATTATCGGGTCAAGATTATATTCATTACTCAACTTTTCAAAATATTTTTTCTCTTTATTATATTTAAACAAGCCCAAATACTTTGGTATGCCCAACTGCTCATGAAATTGTTCTGGTATTGCCTCATAATGCCAAGCAAAAAGTTCACCTTTATAAGCAAACAACTGATAAACACGAAAATGTAAAGGATTTCGCTCACCATCAACCATTAAAAACGCTTGATGAGTTTTATCTAAATCATCTGAACAAAAATCTTCTTCCTTAATCCATTGAACGCCTGCATAATTCTCGTCATCATCTACAGAGCCAGAGAAAAAATATTTGTCATCAAAATACTCAACATCATAACAATGAATGTTAGAAGGCAATGTTGAATAATAATCAAAAGTATCTTTTTGCTCATTATAAACATAATATTCGCCAACGCCCCAAGAAACAGGATCAACTGCTGTTGTTATAAGTTTATCGTTAATTATTTCAAACTCTGAAACTTGCTCGGTATAAACTGAATCGCAATACTCAAACTTTTGCGTCTTTGGGTCGTAATAATAAACCGGAGCAGAACCCGAATTGGAATTATAATCCCCTGCGCTTAAAAAAACTCTGCCTTTATACTCAATCATATCCCATGCTTGAGCAGCAAATTTATAAGCGCCCTCTCTTCTCTCGTTATAAAAATCAATCAACGAAGTATCTGCTTTTGGCAAGGTTATTTTAATAGGTTGTTTAGCTGACACAATTTTTGCTTTTAATTTAAAAGGATTAACAAAAATCAAACCAACAACAAGAACTAAAGCTAAAACAACAGATGTTACAATTATTATTTTTTTATTGCTTTTCATTATTTAGTCCACCTTTACGGCGTATAAATTACCGCATTCTTTTGCAGTATCTTTATTTGTTCCGCCTTCGCCAAAAATGAATGTTTTATTTATGTACTCAAAACTAATCATATAACTATCGGCCTGGAAATTTAAAACTTCGCCGAAATCTTCAAGGTTTTCTGTTACAAAAACACATGTTTTGAATTTGCCATTTTCAAGTTGTTTGCTTGCAAGAACATAAAGTTGGTCTTCAATTACCAACAAATCACGAGCCACAAAACCTTCATAACCTTTGCCAAAACTACACTCAGTATAATTTTTCAAATCATCTGTGAAAAGTAGCCCATTGTTTGCAAAAACTAATTTGCCATCATATTCAACCTGCGCTTGAATCAAATCATAATCATACTGATTGTCGCCTTTTTCAACAACTGGTGTAAGAGTTTTTTTGCCCTCTATATAATCAAATCTGCATTCTTCTTTGTTGTAAATATAAAGCCCTTCGTAAGGGTCGCCAATTCGCTCTGAACTGTTATGCCAAGCATAAAGATTATCTTCAAAAACAATTAACTCAGCAACCACAATACGAATATAATCCTCAGTAATTTCTTTGCCATCTTTATAAATAAATGCATGTTTTGTTGTGTCAACAAACTCAACGGGCATATCGCTTTTCTCAATATACTGAATCATTGCGTAATTGTCGTTATCTTGAACCTGTCCACAGAAAAACAACTTGTCATCAAACTCTGCCATATCAAGACAATGAACAGAAGATGGTAAAACTGTGAAATATTCAAACCAGTCATACTCATCGTCTTTAGTTTTTCTGTAAAACTCGCCCACACCCCAATTAACAGGGTCAACTGAAACGGTATAAAGACAGTCATCGAAAACATAAAATCTTGAAATTTGTTCTGAATAAATGCTATCACACTTTTCAAAACTGCCATCTTTACTGTCATAACAAATGATTTTTGTAGGCCCTGAATTTGCGCCATAATCCCCTGCGCCAATATAAACCTTATCACCAAATTTTTGCATATCCCAGGGGTTGCGCGCAAACATATAATTTTCTGAATATTGCTCAATTAACGCAGTGCTTGGATTTGAAAGCGTGACGCTGACAGGTTGTTTGGCTGACAAGATTTTTGCTTTTGGTTTGAATGGATAAA
>JAZRPX010000180.1:0-2770 GCA_045649445.1 Acutalibacteraceae bacterium
GGGCGACCACATAGGGTCGCCCCTACAAGATGTTATTAGTTGGTTTAAAACAATGGTAACTAATGAATATATTAAGGGCGTGAAAAAAGGACTATATATACCTTTTGATACAAAATTATGGCAACGCGGATACTACGAACACATTATTCGCAATGAAAGAGATTTGTTTGAAATTCGCAAATATATCGAAGAGAATCCTATTAAATGGGAAACTGATGAATATTATAGGTAGGTAAACAGATATGAAGTTTAAAACAGCAATAACAATCATTCAACTTTCGGTTTTCTTTACTCATTTTTTGCTTTTATTGGTTGCTTTTTGTTTTGTACAGAATATGTCGTTTGAGTTTTTTGTTCTTATAATTATAAATATCATATATTCTATTTGGAACACACAGTTAGTTATAAAAGCAGAGTTTGTAGATGAAAAAATAGTTTTTACTAACCTTTATAATAAAAAATTTATATTTTTATTATCAGATTGTGAAAGAATTTATTATTCAATTTATACAGATTGGATTGGGTATCGATTTATTGCTTTAAAGTTTAAAAAAAGAACAATTAGAATTTTTCACAAAGAAAGGTTTGTCAAAGATATGCCATCAAAGATTGTAATTGATAATCTTGATAAATTTATAAATGCAGATATATCTGGCATTGATGGAGTTGACAGTTAATTTTTCAAAAGGAGAAATGTTATGACCATAGAGGTAAAAGGAATAAAACTTAATTATGAAATTTGTGGCGAAGGTCCAGACATTCTCTTTTTACATGGTTGGGGCGCTTCGCTTGAGAGTTTCAAAAGAATGATTGCGCCACTTTCTAAAAACTTTCGTTGCATTTCTTTTGATGCGCCTGGGTGTGGCAAATCTGATTTACCAGAAAATCCACTCACACCAGAAGATTACTGCGAAATCACAAAAGAGTTTATGAAAAAAGTGGGCACAAAAAATCCTATTATGATTGGTCATTCAAACGGTGGCAGAACAATTCTTAATATGTGTGCTGATGAAATGGTTAAACCGAAAAAGATAGTGCTTTTTGGCGCGGCGGGAATAAAGAGTAAAAAAACCTTTAAACAAAAGGTAAGGCAAACAACTTATAAAACATGTAGAAGAGTTTTAGAGTTGCCGATAATTCGCCTTTACACAAAAGAAGCGCTTGATGCTTTGCGTTCGCATTTTGGCTCGGCAGATTATAAGTCAGCGCCACCTGTAATGCGCCAAACACTTGTTAATCTTATAAATTCTGATGTTACTGATAAACTTTCTAACATAAAAGCGTCAACGCTTTTAATTTGGGGAGAAAATGATACTGCTTCTCCGCTTTGGATGGCAAAAGTAATGGAAGAAAAAATCAAAGATTGTGGTTTGGTTGTTATGCCTGGGCTTTCTCATTGGAATTTTGTTGAAAACCCTGTGCAAACAGATGCAATTTTAAACAGTTTTTTGCTTGGAGGTAAATAAATGCTATTAACTATAAGTGCAGTTTTGTTGTTTTTAACAGCGCTTGTTACTATGACAAGGCAGTTGCATTTTTTACAACTTAATTCTTATTATAACTCTAGATTTTTTGATTATTTTAAAGATGAGTTTAATATGATTTCTGTGTGGTCGCTTCTTTCTACTGCGATTGTTGTTAATCTCGCTATTTTTGAACTTGATGTTGTTGCGTTAGTTTGTGTCTGCGTTTTTAGTTTGATAAGAATTTTTTATAATATATTCAAACTCAAAACTGCAAAAAAAGGCATTGTTTTTACTGCAAGAATAAAAAGATTTTATATCACAAGTGCAATAATTTTTGCTATAGTTATTGCATTAACATTTTTAAATTATATTAACCCTATAGTTTCGGTTGCAATTGCAAGTTTTATAGTGTTGTTTTCACCGTTTTATGTTTGCTTAATCAATGTTGTTAACGCTCCTGTTGAAAAAGCAATAAAGGGCTATTATTTAAACGATGCTAAAAAGATTTTGCGTTCAAAACCTGATATGAAAATTATCGGTCTTACCGGCTCTTATGGTAAAACCTCAACAAAATATATTTTAGGCAGAATTTTATCAGAAAAATATAATACAGTTATAACCCCTGGTAGTTTTAATACACCAATGGGCGTTGTTATAACTGTTAGAAACCATTTAACTCCAAGCACAGAAGTTTTTGTTGTTGAAATGGGTGCAAAATGCGTTGGTGATATCAAAGAAATTTGCGATATCGTTCACCCAACAACTGCTATTATTACATCAGTAGGCCCTCAACATCTTAACACATTCGGTAGTGTGGAAAATGTAACAAAAACTAAATTTGAACTTGCAGATGAAGTTAAAAACAACGGCGGTAAAGTTTATCTTAATGTTGATAATCAGTATATCGCAGAGAAAAAGAGCGAATATGATAGCATAACTTATTCAATCGGCAATAAAGACGCAGATGTTGTTGCAAAGGGCGTTAAATGTAATAAAAACGGGCTTTCGTTTACAGTTGAATATAAAGGCAAAAAGATTAAACTTACAACTGAATTGCTTGGCTCTCATAATGTGCTTAATATTATGTCAGCGGTTGCTATTGCTCTTGATATGGGTGTAGATGAAAATGATATTAAATATGCCGTTGAGCGACTTAAAGCAACCGAACATAGATTAGAGTTAAAACCACTTTTTAACGGTGCGCTACTTATTGATGACGCTTATAATGCAAATCCAGAGGGTAGTTTAGAAGCAATGAAAGTTATCGGCTCGTTTAAACCGATGAAACGAATTGTTGTAACCCC
>JAZRPX010000181.1:0-1652 GCA_045649445.1 Acutalibacteraceae bacterium
TTGCATTAAAACCACGAGCAGCAAATGCAGAATATGAGCCACCACCATTAAGTGTTGAATTGTAAATGTTAAATGTACCGGATGATGTTGCAACCATAGCAATCATTGAGTTTGAAAGAACTTGGCTACCAGTATAATTAAATGAACAATTTCTGATTGTTGAAGTTTTGTCGGCACTGTTTCTAACAAGACCAGCTGGAACAGAAACATCTGTAGCACCGGTAGTTGAATCTGCATTAAATGTTACATTTTCAATTATTGCGTTGGTTTCTCTAACAAACACACCAAACCAAAGATAGCCAGTGATATTGATTGTACCGTTTTTAACTTGAATACCAATACCTTGGAGTTCAAAAGCACGAGAAACTGCATTAATTGTATGACCATTCAAGTCAATTGTAAGATTTCTCTTGTTTATAGTAAGACCTGCTGATGTTGATGGGTTTGTGTAATCGCTCAAGAATTTAATTGTTGTACCTTGAGCTTGAGCGGTACCAGCAGTTGAAGCAGCTACTGCTTCTTCGAATGTTTTGTAAACACCTGCAGAAGCATCGGTTGTTGCATTAGCGTCAACATAAATTACATTTGTTTCTGCGCTTGTTACTATTACAGTTGTCATTACTGAAAATAACATAATAGCAGAGAGAATTAACGCTAATATTTTTTTAGTGTTTTTCATAAGATACATCTCCTTATAATTAGTTAATTTTATTATACAACTCAAATCAACAAAATTCAATTGCAAACTTTGTTAGTTTTCCTTGCAAAGTTATTGATTTTGTGTTATGATTTAAAAAGAAAAGGGGGTATATTATGAATAACTGGACAACAGGATTTTTTCAAGATGATTTGAATGTTTTTTATGAAGAGTATTTTTATGTAAAAGAAGAAAATTCTAAAGACATAATTTGCCCTTATAAAACATTTAACAGTTTATATGTTCTTTTTTATGTTATAAACGGCGAATGCGAGTTAAAATATGGTGATTTCAAAGGAACAATCAAGAAAAACTCGTTAGTTCTTGTAAGACCACAACAACTTTTTCAATATACCTTTAAAAAAGACAAGCAATATGAATATCTTATTATAGACATTCAACCTACTGTTTTAAAAAAACAAGTAGGCGATAAAAACTTTGCAAGGGCTTTTGATGTTTTTGCCAAGAGAAATGAAATTATCGATTTGAGCGCAAGCGAATTTTCACTTGTTAAGCAACTGCTTGACTCTGTTACGCTCGCAACAACAGACTCTCTTGGAAGATGTCATATTGAAGCAAAGGTTTTATCAACAATTTCAGAATTAAGCATTATTTCTGATTACAAACATGATTCTGATGAAGAAAACAAGCCACATAAAGAAAATGTTCCTGTTTTAATAATGGATTATATTATAACGCACTATACCGAGAAAATAACCTAACAATTATTAGCAGATGAGTTTTTTACTTCGCCTTCAACGATTGCAGTAATAATAAAAAATTTTAAAGGCAAAACCTTAAAAGAATATATTACAGAGCTTCGTATGGAAGATGCAGAGCATAGCAGCATGACAGATGCGATCTGGAACACCAGCGTTCTCAGGAAAGAAATGATTGCGGAAGTGACGCCGTCGTTGAGCGCGGTGAAAAAACCGGAGCCGAAAATCGCGTAACC
>JAZRPX010000182.1:0-6695 GCA_045649445.1 Acutalibacteraceae bacterium
GATGATTTGATTGCTTGGTCAAAAAATCACAAAGAATTATTTGTTCCATTAACAAGAGAAATTCAAGAGCAGGTATTTGAAGTGCTGAAAAAATACCCGACACTTATAAAAATGAAAAGCACCTCCAATTCGAATGGGGATCCTTTTTTGGTAGCTACAGCTATCGTAAATAATGGTTGTATCATTACAAACGAAGGCCCCGGAGACGAAAAGACAGGTGATTATCGCATTCCAAATGTATGTAAAGGCTTTGACATTTCTTGTATGAATTTACATGCATTCATAGATGCAATTGTAAGTTAATATATTATTCTCTGGATACATGAAATCTTTGTAGTATGTTGTTGTACTGCAAAGTAAAATCCTATTCAACACGAAATAGACCATTGCAATGGAATATTGATATAATTAAGAGGCGAAAAATTATGCCACTACAAATAATACGACAAGACATTACCAAAATGCAGGTTGACGCTATTGTTAACACAACCAATGAAGAAATGGTTGGTTACAGTGGTGTTGACCTTGCTGTGCATGAATGTGCAGGGCCTGAGTTAGATGCTGAATGTGCGCGTATCGCACCGCTCGGCCTTGGCTCGGCAAAAATCACAAAAGGTTATAATTTAAATGCAAAATACATAATTCATACATCTGGTCCTGTTTGGCAAGGTGGACTTGTTGGCGAGAGTGTTATTTTAAAATCTTGCTATATCGAGTCGCTCAAATTAGCTGTTGAAAACGGGTGCGAGTCGGTTGCTTTTCCGCTCATCTCATCAGGAGTTTACGGCTACCCGAAAGACCAGGTGCTTAAATTCGCTGTTCAGGTTATTACTGAATTTTTGTTTGAGAATGAATTGATGGTTTACATCTGCGTTTTTGATAAAACGTCTTATGAATTCAGCAAAAAACTGTTTTCTGAAATTAGCGAAGTTATTGATGATGATTATGTTGAAGAACTTTTTGAAGCAGAGTATGACGATGGCGATTTTGATTTCTTTGCAGGTGCGTGTCAAGCGCCGATTTTGCAAGAAAACAAAGCCCTTTTACCAAAGATGTCTTGCCCGACAACAAGCGTTGCCGGAAAGTCTCTGCAGGAGTATATGAAGGCAATGGACAAGTCTTTTGCATATAAGCTTTTTGACTTGATTGACGAGCGCGGAATGACCGATGTTGAGTGCTACAAAAAGGCGAATGTTGATAAAAAGACTTTTTCGAAAATCAAGTGCAATCCTGATACATATAGACCTTCAAAGCAGACTGCAGTTGCGTTTGCGATTGCGCTAAAACTTAATTTAGATGAAACACAGGATTTGCTTTCGTCAGCGGGACTTACGCTTTCTCGATCGTTTGCATTTGATAAAATCATACGCTATTTTATTCAAAAAGAAATTTATGATATTTTTGAGATTAACGAAGCGTTATTTGAATTTGACCAACAATTACTTGGTTGTTAATTTAGGAGGAATGGAGTTTTTAAATGAAAGACAGGATATTTAATGTTTTATCAAAGCATACAGAGGGCTTAAAAGCTTCTCAAATAGCAAAGCTTATCAACGCCGAAAGAAAAAGTGTTAATTCATATTTATATGGGCAAGAAGGAAAAAAGTATTTTGAAATAGATTGTAATTATGTTTGGAAAATTAAAAAGAGCAATAATGCGCATAAAATTAATAAAGATAATGATAAACATGTTTCAAATCAAGCTATAGTTTTTGCACAACCACCTATAACTCAGAAAAGACACAGTGAACATAGCTTTTTTTCTGGAAACAAAGAATATCAGTCAAGAGCTGTTTTTTGGGTATATCAAAACAGAACATATTACGAAGAAAAAGCAGGGGGCTTTTTATGGTCTCCAAAATATACACAGAACGGCAGAAGGCATCCTGGCTATGAAACTATGAAAGAAGTAAAACCAGGTGATATAATTATACATAGTTACAAAACCCATATAGTTGCTATGAGCATTGCGAAAACTCGTTGTTTTTCATGCGATAGACCTAGCTTAGCTTTTTCAGATTGGGCTTTAGATGGTTGGAAAATAGAGTGCGATTATTATGTTTTGCCAAGCCCGTTGTCTATTAGGACGATTAGTTCAGAACTCTATGAGATTCAACCAAGCAATGGACCTCTTATAGCATCTAAAACAGGTAAACAACAGTATTTATGTAATGCAACAAAAAGAATGTTGGATTGCATTTTGAATTTATATGAATTAATTACTTATAACAGTGGGCGAGTAGAAGCCTTGCTATCATTTTTGAATTCATCTAGAGAGAAATTTGAATTAAAAAGTTCAGAGAATACAAATCAAAATTCTAATGAAAAAATACAAAGAAAAAAGATTTTAAAAATTTTTGTTGAAGAAGGTTGTAAGATCAAAGCAAAGATTTTAAATTATCAAAAAGATACTGTGCTATCTATCGATACAAGTAAGTTCCCAAAACAAAAGCATCTAATTGGAATGATGATTGGTGATGTTTTTCAATTAGAAGATATAAATTTAACCTATAAAATATTAGAAATTTGGACAGAAACAAAAAGTAAAAAAAGACTTAATACAAATAACGAAGTGAAATTTTAGTTTTTATTACTTGGAGTGTGAGAGAAATGATAAAATTTATATGTTACCCTAAATGTACCACTTGTCAAAGGGCGAAAAAGTGGCTTGATGATAATGGTGTGGAGTATGAATTAAGGGATATTAAACTCGATAACCCATCGCTTGATGAGTTGACAAAATGGTACAATAAAAGCGGTCTGCCGATAAAGAGATTTTTTAACACAAGCGGACTTTTGTATAAATCATTAGAGCTTAAAGATAAACTGCCACAGATGAGCGAACAAGAAGCACTAAAACTTCTTTCAACAGATGGAATGTTAGTCAAACGCCCATTGCTCATAGGCGATGATTTTGTGCTTGTAGGATTTAAAGAAGCAGACTGGAACGAGAAAGTATAAGGAGAAATATTTATGGGACGAGCATCAACTAAAGAAAATAAAAATGCATTTCAAATTGCTAGAGAAGAGAAAAATTGGAGCAGAGAAAAAGCTGCGGATGAAATAGCACTTATAGAAAAAGGTTTTTATAGTTATCTTGATAAAAATAGACTTTATAAAATTGAGGAAGAGTCGGTAAAAATCACCGCGGAAGATATCGTTGCATTATCAAAAGCATATAATAAGCCAGAGTTGAGAAATTACTACTGTTGCAACTATTGTGATATTGGAGCAGAAGATACTCCCGAGGTTGAAATTGATAGTGGAGTTCATGAAATACTTGTTAATATGGCCGTCTCTCTAAAAACAGTAAATCATAACAAAATTAGACTCATGGAAATCCTCGGAGACGGGAAAGTGAGCGAGGAGGAGAAAGAAGAGTTTTATCAAATTTCTAATGAACTTGAAAATATTTCTGCAACAGTTGAATCATTACAACTTTGGTGTGAAAAAATGAAAATTAAAATGAAAGAGTAGATTTTATATAGTAAAAAAGCAACGTTTTTGAACGTTGCTTTTTATTTTTCTAAAGAAGTGAAATAAGTGGTTTTATTTTGTTGATATGATTGTTTATTTCGTGTTTTCAAAGCAGTATTATGAAAATGTAATCAGTAAGCACTTGAAACGAAATTCAAAAGATGGTGCAAACAAGATTACAAAATAAAAGATTTTAAAACAAAGGAGAAAACAAAATGAAAATTAGAATTGAAGAAATCAAAAACAATATGAAAAGTTTTGGAAAAGAACTTTTCAGCAAAGAGGAGCTTTTACCAGAACTTTTAGCATTGCAAACAGATTTGGTAAGTGCAACTTTCAATGGCGACCACGCAGAAAAAGGCAAACTTAGAATTTTGGATGTTGAAAAGCACCTTGAAAGTTTAAATGCTGAGTGTGGTAACATTGCAGATGAACAACTTGAAAAATTCAAACAAGATTGTAAAGTGATTTGTAATACAATCAAGGGTGAAAAGTCAGGTTTGTCAGGAGAACAAAAAGCATTCAAAAGTCTTGATACACTACGTTGTAAACACAAAATATTAAAGAATATTGAGTTTACACTTGGTGACCATCGAACAGAACTTGACGCTATTGTGCTTACGGAAAAAGCTGCATTCATTATTGAAGTCAAAAATACTATGAAGAACATAGTGATAGATGAACGAGGTAATTATTGCAGAGTTAGGGACGATGCTTTGATTTTTGATAAGAACATTGGTGAGAAGATGAACGAAAAAGAATATCTTCTTCGTGAGGCTTTTAAAACAGCAGGGTTAGATAATATTGAAATTGCTAGTCTCGTTGTATTCACTAATAGTTCTGTAAATGTAGATAATAAATATCCATATATCAAGACTTGTTATTTGAGTGATATGCCACATATAATCGGTGGATATAATAAGCAACGAGTTTATTCTGACGAGAATATCGACCAAATGGTTGATGCTATTGAATCAGGTAAATGTCACGAAGCATATCCTACTCCTATTGATATGAAAGAATTTAAGAACGATTTTGCAACCTTGATGGTGACGTTAGAAGAAGCAAAAGAATCAATAGATAATAAATCAAGCACGCAAAAATCAAATTCTAAAATGAAATGGATGAAGCAACATTCTGCATTGTCACATTTAGCGGCTTCTATTGTTATTGCAACAATAACTTCAGTTGCGGTTTTTACTACTTCGCTTGTAAGAAAATAAATATTTTTCTAAAGTAGTAAAATAACTTAGGTTAATTTGCCAAGATGAGTATTTATTGAATGAATTTATGATAGTACAATATAGATGTAAACAAAAAGTTTACAAAAAATAACGGAGGATTTTTAATATGAATAATGTGAAACAAATAGCTGCAATAGCAGGCGTTGCAATTGCTTTTTTGGGAACTCTTTGCACCGTAATAGGACAAGGCGTTGATGCTTGCGATAAGATTAAACAATTAAAGGAGGATATTAAATAATGAATGGTATTTTGAAAGGTATGTTAGTAATGTTGTTAGTGGTGTACATTGTATCACCAATAGACCTTTGTCCAGGACCGATTGATGATATACTTTTATTTTTGTTTAGTGTATGTGGAGGATGTTTTTCAAAAAGCATCGAAGAATAAACACATTAGAAACATATTATTTTGATGGAGGATTTTAATTATGCCTAAACTTATTTTTAATGGAAATAAACGTGATATGAAACGCTTGTCAAAAGCACAGAACTCAGTGGATGTTTTTCTTAAGAAACATCCTAAGGACTTAACAAAGCGTCAACATAAGGCGCTAAGGAAAAAACTTAGTAAAAGAGCAGACGCTCTTTCTAAAGCAACAGGAATGAAAATTCATTCGCTGTTTGATTAAGAAAGGAGGTCAAGATTTATGGCATATCATATATTAGAAGATGGAGACGAGGAATTTCTCGAAGAGTGTCCTAAATGTGATGACGGATATATGGTTCCTACTTATGGTGATTGGTACCAGTGCAGTGAATGTGGATTTGAAGCACAAATGAATGATTATGGCGTTCTTGTCTATGATGCTTAATTTGTCGCCCATCAAGCGACCAAATCAATTGAATAATCTATTACAATGTGGTTGTAAGGTAAATAAAACCTTGCGACCACATTTTTATTTTGGAGGTAGATTTTAATGGTTGGAGCAATTTTAGGCGATGTAGTCGGCTCAAGATTCGAATTTGATAACATCAAATCAAAAGATTTTATAATGTTTAACAGGGAGTGTGAATTTACTGATGATACGGTTATGACACTTGCGATTGCCAAAGCGCTTTTGCCTTATAAAAAGATTACCGATATCGCGAAATTCAAAAAAGAACTTGTCAGCGTTATGCACCAAGTCGGCAGAAGATACCCTGATTGCGGTTATGGTGGACATTTTTTAGTCTGGATTATGACTAACAAAACAGTGCCATATAACAGTTTTGGCAATGGCTCGGCAATGAGAGTTTCGCCTGTTGGTTGGTTTGCTTCTTCACTCGAAGAGTGTGAAGCATTAGCAAAAGCCACTGCGGAAGTAACTCATAATCACAAAGAAGGCATCAAGGGCGCAGTTTCAGTTGCAGGGGCGATTTATCTTGCAAGAACAGGTCATAGTATGGAGCAAATCAAAGAGTATGTTTCAAAATATTACACCATTGATTTTACTATCGATGAGATTCGTGATGTTTACGAATATGATGTAACTTGTCAGGGGTCTGTGCCACAAGCATTTCAGGCGTTTTTTGAGTCAACAAGTTTTGAAGATGCTATTAGAAACGCAATTTCAATCGGTGGCGATAGCGACACAATCGGCGCAATAACCGGCTCGATTGCCGAGGCGTATTACGGAATTAAAAAGAATATGAGAGAAACGGCGCTTTCATATTTAGATAATTATTTATCAGATATCGCCGAAGATTTTATTAAAAAATTTATGAAATAAGGAGAAATTATTATGAAAAAAGATGAAAGAACATACGAACTTTGTGGAGGCATTAAGTTTCCAGAACAACCGCGCAACAACATTACAGAATTGGTATTTATTTTAGACAGAAGTGGGTCTATGTCAGGTCTTGAAGCCGACACAATCGGTGGATTTAACTCGATGATTGAAAAACAACGAGGCCAAGATGGCGAGTGCATAGTGTCAACTGTGCTTTTTGATAATGTCAGCGATGTTTTGCATGACAGAGTGAAACTTAGCGACAT
>JAZRPX010000183.1:0-2970 GCA_045649445.1 Acutalibacteraceae bacterium
GCAGGCACACCAATTTGATGAATAATGTCAGTTATCATAATTTCGAGTTCGTTATAATTAACAGGTGTTGCAATATCAGTAGGTAATGACGTGCTGTGAAATCCGGTGAATTGAACAATTCGTTTTGCAAGCATATCAACCGAAAATGGTTTTATAAAATAGTATGCGACGCCACGCTCTAAAGTTTGAGATTCAAGCAACGGGTTGTCAAAACTACACATTGCGAAAACTATTGGCTTTTTGCCGTTTTGAATTTTATCAACCATATCTAACACACCTAAAATATCGCAATGCGGCATAAACACATCTGCTAAAATAATATCAGGGGAATGAATGCTTATTCCTGATAAAAGCTTGTTTCCATCTTTTTCAGTAAGCACAACATCAATTCCATAAGAGCTTAATATTTTTTCACATTCCTTTGAAAACTCCGTCGAGTTTTCAGCAATCATAATTTTTATTCTTTTCTTCATAAATTTTGCCTCCGATTTATTATTGTTACCATATTTTACCATATACTTTTAAATTTTACAATATCTTTTGCAAGAAAAAATGGTAAAAATTTACAATCTATTTTTGTGCATTATACCGAATTTTCAAAAAAACTTGTCTTATTATACAATAAAAAATCACTTATTTTATACAAAACGCTAAAATTATAATTATCTGTTGAATATCGATGTTTTGTATGTTATATTAAAAGAAATAATATAATTATGGAGAAAATATTATGAAAGTAAAAGCTTATTTTAGTGATGAAAACGAAAGATTCGAAGAATTAAAAGGAATTGAATTTGAATATAATCCAACAGCAGAGCAGAGAGTTTTAAATGTATATTCTGATTTAAAATTTCAAGAAATTATTGGCTTTGGTGGTGCGTTTACAGATGCCGCTGCGTCAAATTATGCTTTGATGAGTGATGAAACAAAAAATGAATTTTTAAATTTGCTTTTTGATAAAGAAGAGGGCCTTGGTTATACATTCTGTCGTGGTTGTATAAATTCGAGTGATTTTGCTAAAGAGCCATATACCTTTATTGAAGAAAACGACACAACTTTAGCAACTTTTGATATTTCTCATGATAAGCAAGAAATTATTCCAATGATGAAAGATGCTATTAAAAAAGCAGGTAAAATTAGTTTGCTTTGCTCTCCTTGGAGCGCTCCTGCGTTTATGAAAGATATTAATAAAATGAATGGTGGCAAATTAAAACCTGAATATTATGCTTTATGGGCTGAATATTATGTTAAATTCATTGAAGAATATAAAAAATGTGGCGTAGAAATCAGTTATTTAACAGTACAAAATGAGCCAATGGCATGGCAAACTTGGGAATCTTGTCTTTATACTATTGAAGAAGAGCTTTTGTTTGCTCGTGATTATCTTCGTCCTGCGCTAGATAAAGCTGGTATCAATGTTAAAATTCTTGTTTGGGATCATAACAAAGAGCATGTTTATGATTATGCCAAAGCTATCAAAGAAATTGAAGGCGTAGAAAATACTGTTGATGGCATCGGTTTCCATTGGTATTCTGGTTCGCATTTTGAAAATTTAAATTATGCTCATAATAAATTGCCTGAAAAGTTGCTTGTTTCAACAGAATTTTGTTGTGATATTAGACATAAAGGTTGGAGTTTAGCTCTTGGTTATGCTAATGATATTGTTGGAAACCTTAATAATTTTATGAATGGTTCAATTGATTGGAATATGGTGCTTGATACAAATGGTGGCCCATTCCATTGGAGAAAAGGCGGTTGTAATGCCGTTGTTTTATATAACAAAGAAGAGGATAAAATTGAAAAACAAGAGCATTACTATGCGATGAAACATATCAGTTCATTTATAAAACCGGGCGCAGTAAGACTTGGTACATCAACATTTAATCAAAATGTAAAAGTAACTGCTGCTAAAAACGAAAATGGTGAAATAGTTGTTGTTATCATTAATAATATTGATAAAGAATTACCTTGCAATTTACGACTCGATAACTATAATGCAGAGGTTACGGTAACCCCTAAATCAATTACAACACTTGTTATTACAGAGTAAAATTAAAAAACTCTCTCTTTTGCAAGAGAGAGTTTTTGTTATGCATGATATAATTTTTTTGTTTGATAAGTTGGCTCACAAGTAAGGTTTACACCTAATTTTCTAAATGTTTGTTCATCAACTCGTGAGAGAATAACACTAGAATGAGCTTCGAGCCCTTTGAGTTTCGAAACCTGGTCAAGCGCCTTTCTGGCAGTTTCATCAGTAGCAGCGCAAATTGATAAAGCAATAAGCACCTCATCTGTATGAAGTCTCGGATTATGGTTTCCTAGTACACCAGTTTTCATTTTTTGAATTGGTTCGATAATAGTAGGCGATAAAAGTTTAACTTCATCATCTATTCCTGCTAATTCTTTTAAAACATTAAGAAGCATTGAAGAAGAAGCACCTAAAAGTGATGAGGTTTTACCGGTGATGATTTTGCCATTATCAAGTTGAATTCCAGTAGCAGGAGCACCAGTTAATTCAGCTTTTTCCTTTACCACTTTAACAACAGGTCTATTCTCAACAGAAATACCTAATTGGTTCATTAAAAGTTCAATTTTGCCGACCTCGGTAGATTCACCAAGACCTTGTCTTACAGCGCATAGTGCTGAATAATATCTTCTTATAATTTCTTGATGAGCTGCATCTTTAACTGCTTCGTCATCAAAAATAGCAAGTCCCGCCATATTAACTCCCATATCAGTAGGGCTTTTATACGGAGATTGCCCGAGAATTTTATCCATCATAGCATTAAGCACAGGGAAAATTTCAACATCACGATTATAGTTAATAGCAGTTTTACCATAAGCTTCTAAATGGAACGGGTCAATCATATTAACATCGTTAAGATCAGCAGTTGCTGCTTCATAAGCAACATTAACAGGGTGCTTAAGAGGAATATTCCAAATAGGGAAAGTTTCAAATTTAGCATAACC
>JAZRPX010000184.1:0-1913 GCA_045649445.1 Acutalibacteraceae bacterium
GGCAACCCATATTGTAGCCACCGATTGAGCCACCGCCGTCAACAACTACAACTGCATATCCTTGGTGAATAAAATACTGAAGTCCTGTATAAGTTGTTTGTAATTTTGCAGAACTGCCTGTAAAACCGTGACAGTCAATAATAAGTCTTACTGGTTCGCCGTTTTCATCATAATCGCCCGGAAGACCAATCATAGCAGTTTCTGTAAAGGTTGTGCCATCACTTGCTTTTACAGAAAGTGTGAGATAGTCATATCTAATTGTTGAATCAAGATTTTGAGCATCATAAATGCCAGCCCAATCTCTAACTTTCATCCAAGTGTTGATATCTGTACCAACTAATTCATTGTAAGCATCTTCATCATCTTGGAATCTTCTTGCGATTTGACCGAGTGATCTTGATAATACTTCTGAATAATCAGAATATGAAACATAAGTTTCGCCATCAACTGTTACTTTAACATAACCACGAGCCATCATAGGACGAGCAACGTTACCATAAGTTGCATCAAATGCGGTATTTGATTCTTTGATGTTAACGATTGAAGCGGTGTAACCATTTTTATTTAATGTGCCTAAAAATTCTGTATTATAAGGAACATTTGCAACTGTTTCGCTACCTAAAACGAAATCGCTTTCTGCTTTAATTAAATCAACAGGAGCAATCAAAGTACCGACTTCAACTGTTGCGCCTTGAGACTGCAATTCTTTGATTTTTGCAATATCTGTTGTGAGATAGAATCTAATACCATTAACTTCGCCAAGACGAAGTGATGCGCCATTTTCAACTTCAACTGCAACTTTGTTTGCATTAGGTGCTTTTGCGTGACAATACTCACAAACACCATCTGTAAATTTATGAGCGCAAGTAGCAAAGAATGTGTAAGGGCTTGTTAAATCAGAAAGGTTAACACTCTCTGTGCCATTTTCTTTAGCTGTGAACATTACATTTGAAGCTGTTTTAATGGTTGTGTATTCTGGGTCTGTGCAAAGAGTATCAATATATTTAGCACAACCTGAATAGAAAGTTACATTTGTATTACTGCTAATAGCTAAAGTTGTTGATTTTGCAGTTAAATAAGCACAATTTAATACTTTTGTATCATATAAATTGATGTTTGAATTTCTAACTGCAAATGCAGAAATGTTGTTATCACCATCTAATTCACAGTTGTACATATTAACAGTACCATCCAAATAAGAAACTAATGATAAATATGCAAAAGTGCCTTTTCTTTTTGATACATGTGATTTGAATGTACAGTTATAAATATTAGTTGTGTTGTTGCCTGTAGCAGATTTTCTAATAAGACCTGTTGGTCTGCCTTCACAAGTTGCTTCGCCAAAGCTTTCATAAGTAAAATCAATATCTTTTACTGTTAAAACATTGTTATCATTTGCATTGTTGATAAGATACGCAGCATTGTTTTTATTTGATGTTTTTAATACCATCTTACCATTTTTAACAGTACAATATTTAGCAGCAACAGCAATACCTTGGCCTGATGTAGTGTCTTGGCCTGATGTAGTGAATGTAAATCCATTCAAATCAACTGTTACATAATTTTTTGAAAGTGATGTACTTGAATTAACACTTACATCGCTTAAGAATTTAATTGTTGTACCAGGAGCGTCTGCTGATGTGCCTGCAGTTGCAGCAGCAAATGCTTCTGCCAATGTTTTATATGTGCAAGCAGCAGCATCTGTTTCAGCGTTTGCATTAACATAAATTACGCCTGCTTCAGCCGGAGGAGTTACAACTGTAGTTGTAGTTGTTGTAGTAGTTGTTGAAGAAGATTCTTCAGGTTTTTCTGAAGGTTCTTGTGAAGGCTCGGTTGGAACAACTTCGCCGTCTGCTTTAACAAGAGTCAAGCTGTAAACAAAGAGTTGTTTGTCGGCTCTTGCATCTTTGTTG
>JAZRPX010000185.1:0-6619 GCA_045649445.1 Acutalibacteraceae bacterium
GCTATTACTGTTGGGCTATATTTGTTCCCTACATCATTCTGCACAATTAAAACAGGTCGCAAACCTCCTTGTTCCGAACCCACAACAGGACTTAAATCAGCGTAAAATATATCTCCTCGTTTTATAGTCAATTTTATTTCACTCCTATGGCAAACTAATTTCATTTTTATTTTTGCCAATTTATGATTAGTTTAAACAAAATTTTAAATTTTGTTGTCCAATATATAATACGCAAATCAATGAATTTTTGACATAAAAAAGCACTATCTCAATACGATAGTGCTCTTAATCTTATTCTGCTTCAATATTTAATGATGATTCATAATCAGTATCAGCAAGGCAGATATATGAATTGCCGGCATTAAGTTTTAAATCAGAACCATCAGTATTTTTAAATTTAAGTGGTGAAGTTTCACTTGCTTTTTCCCACTTGATTTTCTTATATGTTCCTTCGGTGAAATAATAACCTTCGCCTGAACCAAATTCTGTTTTAACATGATAGCCATCGCCTAATTCATGAACATTTGTATAAAGAACTAATACATTTTTAAATCTTTCTTTATCACCAGTTTTATAATCAACCAAATTAGCAGAACTGTTGCCACGAATATATTTTCTATCATCACTGTTATATCTTAAATGTGTTGTTTGAACATTTGAGAGTTTAACAGCAACATTTTTAGCACGAGATTCGAAACTAACAGGTTTTTCTTCATCATTGAATTTATATACATTTTTAGCTGAATCTTTAATTTTATTATCTTTATCTTTAATTAAATCCATCAAGCTAGAACCAAATGTGTATAAAGTGTGTTCGCTTGCTAAACCATTTGAAATTCTCTTTCCGGCAGAAGCAGCATTTGAACCCAAATCATAACTTTTAACGCCTAATGAACTTCTATAAGAACTACCACAATATTTGTTATCAGCGCCGCAATGAACATAATTCGCATCAAGACCTGCAGCTAATTGAGCATATGAAATACGAGCGCTTCTTACTGAACCAATTTGATCAACCTTTGAAACATCTTGATATACCGCCATAAGACGAGTAATACCACCTTCTGCCAAAGTTTCAAAAACCAAATCAGCATCGCCAACACCAGTTTGAACTTTTTGTGCTAACTGAATATTATTAATCATTACTGCAAAAGGTTTTGTATCAATGTACTTTTTGTCAAAACCTGATTCTCCAGTAAGAGGATTCAAAATTTTAGCAGGAGCAGTTGTTGTAGTTGTTGTGGTTGGTTTTGCTTTTGGTTTCTCTTCTTCTTTCTTCTTGCAAGCAGCTAAAGAAAAACAAATAATAATTGCTATAAATATAGAAATAACTCTCTTCATTTTTTTAAAATTTCTCCTTAATTTTTACTTAATTGTTCTTATATCTTCGCCAAAAAACTGAAGCATACGATAATTTCCGGCAATTCTTGAAACAACTCTGTCAGAATATTTTTGCTTTAATTCTTCAAACTCAAGATTCGTGTTAATAATTGTTGGTTTGTTTTTCAATATTCTTGAATTTATAATATCAAAAACTGCTGATGAAACAAAACTTGTTGTGAACTCTGTTCCTAAATCATCAAAAATTAACAAATCACATTCAAGGACATTATTAAGCGTTGTTCTATCATTACCTGAAAAATGCTCTCGTTCAATATTTCCTATGATTTTTGAAATAGGACCATAAACAACATTATAACCTTTTTTAATTACTTCATTTGCGATTGAAAGCGACAAATGAGTTTTGCCAAGTCCTGTTTTACCAAAGAACAATAAACTTTCCGAATCATCGTTAAACTGCGAAGCATATTTCACACAAAAACTGCATATTTTAGTCATGATATCTCGAGGGTTTACACCGTTATTCTCTTTTTCTGGATAATATTCCAAAGAAAATTTATCAAAAGTATACTCTTCAAGATTAACATCTTTATTAAGTTCGTCATAATTAATTGAAACAGCCATTTTCTTAACACAATCGCAGATTTTACCATTAAAATAACCCGTGTCAGAGCATTTTTCACAATTAAATCTTGGCTCAATTACGCTAATGTCAACATTATTATTTTTTATGTATTCCGCTTTTTCTTTTTGCAAAGAAAGACTTTGTTCTTCAGCAGATTTGAAATCAGCTTTTTCACCCGCTATCATCTTTTTCATAACGTTTTGAAAAATAGATGCAATTTTTTTATCATATTCTTCTATTTCAGGGTGATTTAAATACAATTGCGTCTTCTTGTTTTCGGCTATAAGCAAAGCTTTTTCTCTTGAGGCACTAATTTTTTCTAATGCTTCAAAAATATATTCACTAGATTTAATAATAATTTCCCCTTTAATCAAAGTTGTTTACTTTATCTTTAATATTCTCAACTGAATAAGAAGTGTCACTCTTATTAGCTTTTTTAACCTCATCGTCTTTAATATCAGTCGGCTTTTTGTAACCTTTTTTATGCCAACTTTCTAGTATTGTATTTATGTATTTAAAATTTATTTTACTCGTTTTATTAATACAAATATCATAAGCTGCTTCAAGCATATTTTTATTAAAACCAAATTCATTAATCCACTTATCAGCATATCTTTTTTCTGTTGCAGACGGCTTTCTATGAGCGATACCAAAAGCACTTTCAACCAATTTCCAAGCTGTTTTTGAAAGATACAACGCATTTAATCTCTCTTCAGCAAGAGAAATAGTTGTAATATCATTTTTAGCCCAATCAATACAGACTTTCTCAACATAAGAAAATCTCAATTTATCACTATCATAAGCATATTGAATTGCTAAAATAATTACAGGAACCGGCAAACCGTAAGTATCATAAAGCCAAACAAAAGTGCGTAATTCTGCTGTTGTTATAGGACGAGAAAACTTCTCTTGAGCAACACCCGTTAAATACTTAAGTTCTTCACAATTTGCAATTCTTGCGACAGCTTCTTGACGTGTTGGCTTTTCAGTAGAAGTTTCAACAATCACAGATTTTCCTTTCGATTTTTCAAGCACAACATTCTCATTATCACTGATTAGAACACCTCTTTGCACCCAATAATCAAGGCAATCTTTAACTTCGTTTTGATCAAGACCTAACTTTTTTGAAATTAAATCATATACATCCTGTTGGTTTTGATTTCTAATAAGCAAAAGCAATGCTTTTATTTGATATTCTGAAGCTAACTTTATATGATTATCAACCACAGATGAAGGAAGCGCAAAAATTGAGTTTAATTCTTTTGGATTTACAGAATAATTCAATTTCACTCCCCCTTTTTTTATAAAAACCCTTCACATAATTTATTAATTTCATTCATAATTTTTATTCTATCTTCTTCGTTCAACAATCTAATTTTAAACAACATATCTTTTTCAACACTACTTAAATTAGTAACCGCATAGCCGGATTGACTTTGGTTGGCTATATATGGTGCGGTCGACTCTGCAACCCTAATTGTTGTATTATTAGGGAACAATTCACTAAACGAAACATCAAATAAACGCATCATTTTATGAGTTGTATTAATAGATGGTTCGGTTTTGCCTTTTTCATAGTAAGTATATGTAGAACGATTAATATTCAAAGCATCAGCAACCTGCTGCTGAGTTAAACCGCATTTTTCACGGTGATATTTAAGGTTATTAAAAATCAAAATTAAACACCTTCTCTCGCAAATTTAACATTTATATTATATTACATAAATTATGAAAAATCAATATATTAATTTATAAAATAATATATTGACAACATTGATTATTTTGATATATAATTTTATCAACATATATTTGCTGGAATAACTCAGATGGTAGAGTATCTCACTCGTAATGAGAAAGTCGAGGGTTCGAGTCCCTTTTCCAGCTCCACAAACACAAGATTTTAAAAAATCTTGTGTTTTTTGTTTTTATTAATTTTTAGGACTCGAACCCTTTGCCATGTTTTTCGGTTGCCGATTTATCGGCGAGAAAAACGGCTTTTAAATAAGCGTATTGCGAAGCAATATGAGGTGTGCAACGCGCACCTCGAGTCCCTTTTCCAGCTCCACAAACACAAGATTTTAAAAAATCTTGTGTTTTTTTGTTTTTATTAATTTTTAGGACTCGAACCCTTTGCCATGTTTTTCGGTTGCCGATTTAAGTTGTTTTTTTAAAATTTTTTAATTTTTTTCAAAAAAACACTTACATTTTTTTGCAAAACAAGTTATAATTATATTAACTCAAAAAGAAAGGACCTATTAAATGTTTAAACTCGAGCAAATTGTTGTACACCCCACCGCTGGAGTATGTAAAATTGAATCTACAGAAAAGAAAATGTTTTCAAGAACAGATATAAGAGAATATTTTGTTTTAAAAAACATTTTTGAAGCCGACAAAACAACTATTTATCTTCCAATAGATTGCAACAAAGTCGGCGTAAGACCACTCTTAACCAAAAAAGAGATCAATGAAAAAATCTTATTAGTTGATTTATCAGAATCTTTATGGATTGATAATGATAACGCTAGGCACGAAGCTTTTTTTAATATCTTAAAATCAGATGATTTTTCAAAAAAGATTAGATTAATCATTGAATTGCACAATAAAGAAGCCGAAAGGTTGAAAATAAACAAAGGATTAAGAGTTTCAGATGCTAAAAAATTGAAAGAAACTACTAAAATAGTTTATGAAGAAATAGCTTTTGTTTTAAATATAAGTTTAGAAGAAGTTCCAAGTTATATTTCAAAATGTTTAAAAATTGATAATTATGTTTTTAGTTTATGAAAAAAGCAAGCAGTTTTTTATACTGCTTGCTTTTTAATTTTATTCAACTGTAATATAATTCTTTATATCTTCAAACTTTTTCTCGCCTATTCCGTTAACCTCAACTATCTCATCAATTGTATCAAATCTATTACTCTTACGATAATCAATAACTCTTTGTGAGATAACATCACCTATTCCTCGAAGTTGCATCAACTCTTCTTTTGTTGCTGTGTTAATATTCACTTTATAGTTTTGAACTTCAACATCAACCTTCTCGGTTTTATCAACAATTTCTTCTCTATAAACTGAAGAAGTAAAAACCTCAACTTCTGTAGGTGTTTTCGGGGCAAAAGACACCCCTAAAACTATTGCACCGCACAAGAAAACCGCGATAGAAATTAATACAATTTCGATTTTATAACCCATTATGAATTTTCAACCTTTATTGTTATATCACAGTCACCAGTGCCCCAAATCGTTTTATATTTATTTGATTTAACGATACCTTTAATTATAACACTACCTGTATTATGAACATTTTTAGATAAATCACATTCAATATAAACATCAGAAGCGGTTAAATCATCAACAATGCTCTCTGGACCTACAACAACCACCGATTTATAATCAGTTTCAACTGTTGTAGCAAAACCTTTCTCTACATTAACTGTTGTGAATTTAGAAATATTCAAGGTTTTTGTAGCATAGTCATTCATTTTAACAGTAACTGTGATTTTTGCAACACCATTAGTTGTGCTAATTCCTAACGGTAAATTAAGTGGAATCTCAAACTCATTATTTTCAGGTGTAAGTTGACTATAATCAATCGCATCAAGTGTTATATTTTCTATTTTTGCAAGCGCTTCTTTTGTTCCTAGAATTTCAAGTTTCTCTTCAGATAATGTATGAGAAATCGGATTAGATACATACGCTTCAGGAACATTTATAAACTGCGCTTTAACAGGCACAATCTTTGTTTGATTAATTGGAATTATAACATTAACTTCTGAATAAGGTAAATTTAGTTTTGAAACATCTACATTTTTATCTTTTTTATTTAAAAACTTCAATTCAGAAACAAAAACTTCAGATTTTGTTAAAACGCCTTCTACATCAACTTCTGCAACTACTCGCTTAATCTTATTAAGTTTTGTTGCAGGTCCTGTTATTTCAATCTCACCTTGTTCATTTTCAATGATAGGAGTACCAACAATCAACCCTTCTTCTGTTGTTATATTATTTGTAATAACTTCTACCGGAAATTTAACGGTTGAAATATGATCCATTGAAACAGTGATTTTTTCAGGTGTAACACTTTCGATAGTAAAACCTGCCGAACTATTTGTTTTGGTTGCTGTAATATTAACTTCATAATCTCCAGCATCAACAATCGAACTGAATGAATATGAAATAGTTATATCTTCTGCTGTTAATTCACTGATTGCATACCAATCACCTGATACTCTAACGCCGATATTATGTTCTTTTTCACTAATGATTTCAAGCCCCAATTTTTCAGCAGCAGAATTCTTTGTTGAAAGAGTAACAGGGCAATTAATTGTAAGTGTTCTTTGCGGACTAACTGTTATCCAAATACAAATCGCAATTATCACAGAGATTATCATTAAAAACTTATTGTTATTAATTAGGTCGTGAATAGAAAATTTAATTTTTTTCATCATCATTACCTCCTTTTTTAACAAAAAGTTTGATAAATTTGCTTTCAGGAGCTTTTTCAGCAGAATCAACAAGTTGATCTACAAGCTCTGCTTTAAGCATATCTTTTGTAAAATTGCGTTGTAATTTTCCACCGATCGCAATTGAAATTTTCCCTGTTTCTTCAGAAACAACTACAACAATAGCATCAGAAATTTCACTAAGACCGATAGC